>NZ_JBRRES010000003.1:0-162404 GCF_056760395.1 Stenotrophomonas sp. STEN009
CCCCCCCCCCCCCCCCCCCCCCCCCCCCCCCCCCCCCCCGGGGCCGCCCGCGCGCGCCGCGCGCGGGGGGGGCGGGCGCGCCCCCCCCCCCCCCCCCCCCCCCCGCTACCGGTCAGAGCAGGCCTTCGCGCTTCACGGCCAGGTAGCGTTCCACCAGCGCGGCCGGCAGGGCATCGGCGGTCACGTCCAGAACCATTACCTTCTCGCTGCGCAGTGCTTCGTGCGCCTTCGCGCGCTGCTGCAGATACAGCGCCGCGGCGCCGGCCTGCGCGGCGTCCTCCAGCGTATGCACCTCGCCTTCGAGCGCGCCGTCCAGCTCGTGCTCGCGTAGGCTGGCCACGCACACCAGGTGGCGGCGCTGCAGCAGGCGCACCGCGGCCAGGAGGTCCTCGATGTCTTCGTCGCGCACGTTGCTGACCAGCATCACCAGCGCACGGCGTCGCTGGCGCAGGGATACTTCGGTGGCGGCGGCCAGGTAATCGGTGGCTACCGGCTGCGGCTGCAGGTCGTAGCTGGCCCGCAGCAGATGCTCGACGGTGCCCATGCCGCGCTGTGGCTGCACCCACCGACGCTCGCCGCCGACGGCGAACAGGCCAGCCGCATCGCCCTGCCGCAACGCCAGATAGGCGACCACCAGCGAGGCGTTCAAGGCATGGTCGAAGTGCGAGAGTCCGCCTTCGCTGGCCAGCATGCGGCGGCCACTGTCGAGCATCAGCAGCAACTGCTGGTTCTTCTCGTCCTGGTACTCGCGGGAGATCAGCTTGCGTGCGCGGGCGGTGGCCTTCCAGTCGAGCTGGCGCAGGCTGTCGCCGACGCGGTACTCGCGCATCTGGTGGAAGTCAGTGCCTTCACCACGCCGGCGCTTCACGTGGGCGCCCACCAGGCGTGAGGCCTGATCGGCGCTGAACAGCGCGAAGCGGGTCAGCGGCACGAAGTTCGGATAGACGCGGACGTCCAGCAGAGGGGGCAGGGTGCGCTGCTGCCACCACAGGCGCCATGGCGAGCGGATGCGCAGCTGCACGCCCTCGAAGCGGAAGCGTCCGCGCTGCTGCGGCTGCAGGGTGTAGTGCAGCGCGCAGGCATGCCCGGGACGCAGCTGCACGCGCTGGGGCAGCGACTCCAGCGGCCAGCCACCCGGCACCAGATCGAATACCTGCACCCGCATCGGCTCTGTGGTCTGCAGGCGCAGGCCCACCTCGCGGCGCACGCCCAGGGCCAGCGCTTCGGGCAGCTCGCGCTGCACCTGTGGCGACGGTCGCCGGGCCTGCCGCCACAGGTCCAGCAACGCCAGCGTACCGATCACCGTGGCGACCAGTGCCCAGCTCCAGCGCGGCAATGCGCCAGCCAGCACCACGCCTCCCAGCGCAGCCCAGGCCAGCAGCAGGACCAGCAGCAGCGGCGCAGGCCTCATCGGCGCGGTGCTTCCACCTTGGCCAGCAGCGCACCCAGCACATCGTCGGCGTCCTGGCCTTCGATCTGCAGTTCCGGTGCCAGCGCGATGCGGTGGCGCAGCGCCGGACGCGCGATGTCGCGCACGTCATCGGGGGTGACGAAGTCACGACCGGCCAGCACGGCCTGCGCGCGCGCAGCACGCACCAGCGCGATGCTGCCACGCGGTCCAGCGCCCACGGCGATGCCGGGCCATTGCCGGGTGGCGGCGACGATGCGCACGGCGTAGTCGATCACTTCGTCATCGACGGTGATCGCGGCCGTGGCCTGCTGCAGCTGCAGCAGTTCTCCGGCGCCCAGTACGCGCGGCACCCGGCTCAGATCGAAATCGCTGGCGGCGCGGCCACGGGTGATGGCCGTGACCATGCGTTTCTCGTCCTCCAGCTGCGGATAGTCGATCAGCACCTTCAACAGGAAGCGATCCAGCTGCGCTTCCGGCAGCGGGTAGGTGCCTTCCTGTTCCAGCGGGTTCTGCGTGGCCAGGGCCATGAACGGCGGCGCCAGGGTGAAGGCTTTGCCTTCGATGGTCACCTGGCCCTCCTGCATCACTTCCAGCAGTGCGGACTGGGTCTTGGCCGGTGCACGGTTGATCTCGTCGGCCAGCAGCAGGTTGGTGAACACCGGCCCGCGACGGATCTTGAAGCTCTCGCTCTTCGGATCGTAGACGGCGTGGCCGCTGACATCGCTGGGCATCAGGTCCGGCGTGAACTGCACGCGGCCATAGTCCAGTTCCAGTGCCTGCGCCAGTGCGCGCACCAGCAGTGTCTTGCCCAGTCCGGGCACGCCTTCGATCAGGACATGGCCGCCAGCCAGAAGGGCAACCAGGATCTGGTCAAGCACGTCGGCCTGGCCGATGAAGGCGTGGCCGACGGCCTGGCGGATGGCGTCGACGCGTTCGATCAGGCGGGCATTGGCGGCCGCCGGACGTTCGGGGACTTCGGTCATAGCAGGGATCTCATCTGGAGCAGCAAGCGGATGCGCTCGCGCAGGGCGGAGGAATCGTGCGGCGGAGGCGGAGTCAGGGCACTGGCAACGCGGCTGCGCGGCCACTGCAGCAGTTCGGCGATGGCCTGTTCGCGTGGCGCGCCTTCCAGCGCAGCAGCGAGTGGCGCGCGCAGGCGCAGGCGATGCACGAACAGGGCATGCACGGCCTGGTACAGGCGCACGCCCTGGCCGAAGCGCAGCAGCAGTTCGCCGCTGGCGCGCACATGTTCCAGCAGCGAGCGGCGCTCGATCACGGGCGATGGCAACAGGCTGCCGAACCGCTGCGAGCGCGCCCACAGCCAGGCCAGCAGTGCCATCAGCAGCGGTACCCACAGCGGCCAGCCCTGGTAGAACAGGCGCACCCACAGTGACGGCGGACGACTGGCATAGACCAGCCACATGGCGCCCTTGCCGTAATTGGGATCGAGCAGGTAGCGGGTCAGATCGCGGTGGGAACGGTCGTGCAGGCCGTCGCTGGCCTGGCCCTTGGCCGCGGCCATCCGCGCGGCCTGCGACTCCACTTCGCTGCGCATGAAATCCATGTCCGCCAGCACGCTCACCCGGCCCTGGCCGTGACGCAGGCGCGCGAACACCAGGTCGTGCCCGCTGCCCCACCGGCGTTCGGTCCGCGCCTCAGCGGCGAAGCCAAGCGTGAAGCGGCGGCCCTGGCAGAATTCCACGTGGCCGGGATCGTCCTGAACATGGAAGGGCTGGCAGTCGCTGCGCTGGTAAAGGCTGTCCACGCCGAGTGCATCCAGCAGCGGCCCCTGCGTGCTGCCGGCATCGTCCTCGGCCGGCGGCGGCGTGCGCAGCAGCAGATGGCCACCGCCGTCGACCCACGCCAACAGCGCCCTGGCGGCCGGCGCCGGCAGCTCGCTGCTGTCCTGCAGCAGCACCACCGTGTCCTGCGGCCCCAGCGCCATCTGCTGCAGGTCCAGCCGCGGCCGCGCATGCACCTCGATGCCATCGGCGCGCAGCGCCTGCCCGAGCACGTACAGCGGGTTGTAACGGGCCTCGCCCTGCGGTGGCAGCGTGACCGTTTCGGTGACCCGCTCATGGGTACGCATGAACAGGATCGCCAGTGGCACGCCGAGCAGCAGCAGCGTCCCCAGCAACAGTGACCAGAACAGGCGCGGGTTCATGCCTGCCACCCGTACTGCTGGCGCAGGGTCGTGGCCAGCGCATCGAAATCGCCGCGGCTGGGCAGGTGACCACCGTAGGCGGCGTATTGCCACATCCGCACGATGCGCGCGAACAGTTCACGGTCGACGCTGTCGGGCATGCGTCGCGAGGCACGCAGGCACTGCGATTCGGTGGCGCCCGGAGGCAGTGCGATGCCGGCACGCTCGCTGACCGTGCGCACGCTGGCCCGGTACAACAGGGCCAGCGCCTGGCGCGGCCGGCCCTGGTCCCACAGCAGACCAGCCTGGGTCGCCACGTCCGGCGGCAGCACCACCGGCAGCTCGACCTGTTCCTCGACCACGTGCGGCGCCGCTGCGGCCCGGCGGCGGCCCGAGCCGCGCAGCCACGGCAGCCACAACCGTGCAGTCAGCACCAGCACCAGAAGGAGGGCACCGAGCAGGCCCCACAGGCCCCATTCGGCCAATCGCGCCAGCCAGGCGATGCTGCTGCTGCGCGACGTGCGTTGGCTCTGGCTGCTGCCGTCGCGTTCCAGTTCCTTGCGTGCGTCCTTTTTCTCTTCCGCCTCTTCGATCGCTTTCCACTGCGTGACCTGGCGGGTCGGGCGCTGCAACGGATCCTCGTAGGCGCGGCTCACGGCTTGGCGGAAGCCCGCGGTATCCACCGGGGTGTCGCCGAAGATCATGGCGGGTGTATCGCCGGGGTTGATCTGCGGTGCCCGGCGCGCGTCGCTCTTGCGGTTGCTCGATGCGTCACCCTCCTGCGCGTGCACCGGCATGGAGGTGAGCGGCAGTGCCAGGCACAGCAGCAGCGCCAGCGACGAGGCAACCGGCAGCAGGCGTTCGCGCAGCCGGCGCAGGGCGATCTCCACGTCCCAGGCTTCCATCTGCGTACGTCGATTCAAGTACAGGCCGAACCCGGCGCCGACGTAGAACGGCCCGATCAGCACGGAGGCCAGCCAGCAGGCCAGATTGAATCCCAGCTTCGCCCAGGCGGGCGTGTCCTTGCCGATCATGTCCCAGGCCGCGCGCCAGGAATCGGAGAGCAGCTCGAACGGGATGAACATGAACACCGCGCCGATCGCGCCTGCGACCAGTACGCCCTCGAACACCATGCAGGCTACGGTCAGCACCAGCGCCGGACCCGCCGCGCCGGCTGCGACCGCGCGCCGGCGCGGGCCACGCTGTTCGGCGGTGTTGCCCTCCAGCAGGTTGACCGGCAGGCACAGGCTGCGCAGCACGCTGAAGCGACGCCAGCCCAGGTAGCCCCAGAAACCACGGTTGCCCCACTGCCGCTGTGCCCGCAGGGCGGCCAGGGCGGTGACCGGCTCGCCGAACACACCGCGTGACAGCACATACAGCGGCGCGCGTTCGAACACGGGCTTGCACCACCACATCAGCAGCCAGGCCAGGCCGAATGCGTCCAGCCACCAGCCCAGTGCGTTGGCGATCACGAACAGTGGTGCACTGGCCAGCAGCCAGCTGCCCCACACCGCACGCGCATGCCGGCGGGTCAGCGCGCTGCCCAGCTCCATCGCTTCCCAGCCGCTGCGTGCGCGCAGCACGACGTCCAGGCGATCAATGCGCATCGCCGCCTCCGCGTCCGCCACGCCACAACCACAGCAGCACGCCGGCCCACAGCACCCCGGCCACACTGAACTTGCCCCACGCCGGCACTTCGGCAATGGACGACCAGAACGCCTCCACGAACGCCGCGACCAGCAACATGAAGGCCACGCCCAGGCACAGCCGGGCACCGATGCGGCCACCTTCGACCAGTGCGTCCAGGCGGCTGCGGCGTCCGGGCGCCAGCAGCTTCATGCCCAGCTGCAGACCGGCGCCGCCTGCGATGACGATGGCGGTGAGCTCGAATGCACCGTGGCCGACCACGAAGCGCCAGAAGGGATCACCATGGCCGATGTGCTGCAGGTGGCCGGCCACCGCGCCGATGATGACGCCGTTGAACAACAGCACCAGCAGCGTGCCCAGCCCGGCCAGCAGGCCGCTGGCGAAAGTGCGCAGGGCGATGCTGATGTTGTTCATGATGTAGTGGCCGAACATCATCCAGTCGGTACCGCTGTCGCGGCCCAGGCGTTCGGCAGCCGGGTCGTACATGCGTTCCATTTCGGCGATCTGGCGGTTGTCCATCACCTGGTGGATCAGGTCCGGGTACAGCTGCACCAGCACGAAGCAGCCCACCGCCGGCAGCGCGAACATCGCCAGGGCGGCCCACATGCTGCGTGCCTGGCTGCGCACCAGCAGCGGGAAATCGGCCACCAGGAATTCAAGCGCGCGCCGCCAGCGCGTGGGAGGCGTCCGGTACAGCACGCTGTGGCCCTGCTGCATGAGCTGTTGCAGGCGCTGCACCAACTGCGGGCTGTAGCCCCGCTCACGGGCCAGTGCCAGCTGCTGGCACAGCCGCCGGTAACGCTGTGGAAACGCAGTGTCGTCCAACGTGGTGGCCGCGGGCTGGCGGCGGCGACGGCGGGAGGCGCCGGCACGCAGCAGCAGCCACTGCTCCAGGTCCAGCCATTCCTGCTGATGGCGGGCGACGAACTGTTCCTGCTTCATCGCCGTCCCAGCAACCAGTTGGCCATCGCATACAGGCGCAGCACGCCGACCTGGCCATGGGTGCCGGTCAATGGTTCGGCGATGGCGGCCAGTTCCTGCTGGCGGAGCGGTGCCAGCCGCGGGGCACGCTCGGCGAAGGCCAGCAGCGCCGCCTGTTCCTCCGGCCGCAGCGGCTGCGGCGGCGCCAGCACGCTGTCGATGGTGGCCGGCGGCGGCAGGTACAGCGCCGGCGCGTGCACCACCACGGTGCCGGCGACCAGATCGCCCAGGCGGCGGCCATGCGCGTCGAACAGGCTGCTGAGCAGGCCCAGCGCGTAGGCGAACGGCAGCATGTCGACGGTCCGCAGCAGGTTGCGGGTGATCGCCGCCATCCAGCCCACCGGCGCGCCATCACGGGCCAGCACGCGCAGGCCCAGCGCGCGCTTGCCCGGGGTGCGGCCCCACAGCGCCTCGCAGACGATCGGATACGCCCAGTACACCAGGAACATCAGGGCCAGGTAGAGGCCGGTGCCGAATTCCTTCAACAGTGCCAGCGGGATCGACAGCGCGGCAAGAATCGCGAAACGAATGGCCAGATCGACCAGCCAGGCCAGCGCACGTGGCACCGGACCGGCGGCCGGCAGCTGCAGCGGCACGCCTTCCGGCGTCACCACCTCGCGGTAGGTGTCGAGCATCGGTGCGGCCATCAGAGCGACGGCCTTCGTTGTGGGCGCTGGAGTCCTCTCCGGCTGGCAACCACAGGCATGGGGGTCTCGACAGTTCCTGGTCGGGCCCAGACTTTAGCAGAGCGCGCCGGCAGTCGAGGGCCTCAGCCCAGGTATTCGTCCTTCAGCCGGACGTAGTGGTCGGCCGAGTAATGCAGCGACTCGATCTCCCTGTCGCTCAGCATGCGCGCCGGCCGGGCGGGATTGCCCAGCCAGAGTTCGCCTTCGCCGACCACCTTGCCCGGACCCACCACTGCACCAGCACCGACGAAGCCGTGGCGCTCCACGCGCGCGCCATCGAGGATGCAGGCGCCCATCCCGATCAGGCTGTAATCGCCGATGCTGCAGGCATGGATGATGCAGCCGTGGCCGACTGTCACGCCTTCGCCGATCAGGGTCGGATGGCCGGCCTTGTTGTACGGGCTGTGATGGCTGACGTGGATGATGGTGCCGTCCTGCACGTTGGTGCGGGCGCCGATGCGGACGAAATTGACGTCGCCACGGATGACGGTACCCGGCCAGATCGAAACATCGTCGGCAAGCTCCACGTCACCAATGAGGGTACACGCCGGGTCGACGTATACGCGTGCGCCGAGCACCGGCATCTTGTCGCGGAAAGGGCGCAGCGGGGTCATCGGTGTCTCCGGAAATCAGGGCGATCGCGACGATGATACGCGGGCCGCTGCGCTCGCCGGGCATGGCCCGGCGCCACCGTCGATGCTGCGTTACGCCACGCGTCCGCGCCGTGCACGCTCCAGGTGCACCAGCAGCAGCGAGATCGCGGCCGGCGTCATGCCGGGGATGCGCTGCGCCTGGCCAATGGTCTGCGGACGCACACGTTCCAGCTTCTGCAGCACTTCGGCCGACAGGCCACGCACGCTGGCGTAGTCGAAGCCTTCAGCGATCGGCGTGGCTTCGTGCCGCTGCTGGCGCGCGATCTCGTCGCGCTGGCGGTCCAGGTAGCCGGCGTATTTCACGCCGATCTCGACCTGCTCGGCCACCTTGCCATCGGCCACTGCCGGGCCGAGCGAGGGCACCTGCATCAGCTGCGCGTAATCCAGCTCGGGGCGCTTGATCAGGTCGAGCACATTGGTTTCGCGGCTGACAGTCACCCCCAGCGTGTCCTGCACTTCGCGGCCCAGGGCATTGGCCGGGGTCGCCCACAGCGCCCCCAGCCGCGCACGTTCGGCGGCTACGGCAGCTTGCTTGGCCTCGAACGCCATCCAGCGCCGATCATCGACCAGTCCCATGTCGCGGCCAACCGGAGTCAGGCGCTGGTCGGCGTTGTCCTCGCGCAGCTGCAGCCGGTACTCGGCGCGGCTGGTGAACATGCGGTACGGCTCGTTGGTGCCGTGGGTGATCAGATCATCCACCAGCACGCCCAGATACGCTTCGTCGCGGCGCGGGCACCAGCCATCCAGGCCGCGCACCTGGCGGGCCGCATTGAGGCCGGCCAGCAGGCCCTGCGCGGCCGCCTCTTCATAACCGGTGGTGCCGTTGATCTGGCCAGCGAAGAACAGGCCGTTGACCAGCTTGGTTTCCAGCGAAGCCTTCAACCCGCGCGGATCGAAGAAGTCGTACTCGATGGCGTAGCCGGGGCGGGTGATGTGCGCGTTCTGGAAGCCCCGGATGCTGCGCACCATCTCCAGCTGCACGTCGAACGGCAGCGAGGTGGAGATGCCGTTGGGATAGATCTCGACGATGCCCAGCCCCTCAGGCTCGACGAAGATCTGGTGGCTGGCCTTTTCGGCGAAGCGCACCACCTTGTCCTCGATGGAGGGGCAGTAACGCGGGCCGATGCCCTCGATCTGGCCGCTGTACAGCGGCGAGCGGTGCAGGGCGTCACGGATGATCTGGTGGGTCTGCTCGGTGGTATGGGTGATCCAGCAGCTGACCTGCTGCGGATGTTCGTCCACCGAGCCGAGGAAGGACATCACCGGCCGCGGCGTGTCACCGGGCTGCTCGTCCATCATGCTGTAATCCAGCGAGCGGCCGTCGATGCGCGGTGGCGTGCCGGTCTTCAGGCGGTCGACCTGGAACGGGCGCTCGCGCAGGCGTGCGGCCAGCGTGGTGGCCGGCGGATCGCCCATGCGGCCGGCGGCGTACTGGGTCGGACCGACGTGGATCTTGCCGGCCAGGAAGGTGCCGGCGGTCAGCACCACCGCCTCCGCATCGAAGCGCAGGCCGGTCTGGGTGATGACGCCGCGCACGGCGTCGCCCTCGATGACCAGATCATCGACGGCCGCCTGGAACACGGTCAGGTTGGCCTGGCCCTCGACGAGGGCGCGGATCGCCATGCGGTACAGGTTGCGGTCGGCCTGGCAGCGGGTGGCGCGCACCGCTGGACCCTTGGAGGCATTGAGCGTGCGCCACTGGATGCCGGCGCGGTCGGCGGCATGCGCCATCGCCCCGCCAAGCGCGTCGATCTCCTTGACCAGATGGCCCTTGCCGATGCCGCCGATGGCCGGATTGCAGCTCATCGCGCCCACCGTTTCGATGTTGTGGGTCAGCAGGAGGGTGCGCACGCCGGTGCGGGCCGCGGCCAGCGCGGCCTCGGTGCCGGCGTGGCCACCGCCGATGACGATGACGTCGTAACGATGGAAGGAGTGGGTCATGGGGGCGGAGTCGATGGGGGCGGGCGCGGCCGGAGGCGGTGCCGGGGTGGCGATTTTAGCGCCATTCGGCAGGGCGACGCCCGGAGAAGCCAGGGCCGGACGAAATTGACCCTAAAGTTGGCAGGATTTTTGCAGATAACCCAATAGCACCCATCGTGGCTGGCGCCGAAGGCGCCCGTGACCGGAATTGGAACAGGGGCCGGTACAGGCGCACGATGGGGGAGCAGAGGGCCGGCAGTCGGGGGACTGTCCGGCCCTGTTTTTCTTCGCGGAAGGCATCCGCAAAAACAGACGGCCCCGCATTGCGGGGCCGTCTGCCTTCAGAGGTGCCGACATCCGACAGGGCCGGAACAGGGGGGATCCAGATGTTCCTGTCGGATATCGACGTAGAGCTTTCCGCGACGGCCCATACCGCTTCTTGTCACTTTGTGACGCGGGCCGTCACAACCGCTTTAGATTGCCGCTTGGACCGTGTGAAATGCAAGACGGTTCAGCGCTCAAGTGTGCGCTGCGTCGCACGATCCATGTTGCGCCAGGGGGAACCGTTCATCCTGGGCGCACTCGGTGCCGGCGCCGGGCGGGCCGGCGGTGCCGGGCGCTGCACGCTCGGCTGCGGCGGGCGTCGCATCGAGTCCATGTTCCGCCACGGTGAGCCGCCATTGTTCTCGCGCGGCGGACGCGGCGGACGGTTCTCGCCATTGCCCGGCGGGCGCGGTGGCGGGCGGTGATTGTGCGGTGGACGATAGATCGGACGCGAGTAGTACGGGTAGCCATAGCCGCCGTAATAGCCGCCATAGCCTCCGTAGTACGGGCCGTAGTTGTAGGGATAGCCGGCGGGGTAGCGGTACTCCACCGACGGCGCACCGTGGTAGTAGCTGCCGCTGCGGCCACCGCCGACATAGTCGTAGGTGGTGCAGCCGGTCAGGGCCAGCAACAGGCCACCGGCAAGCATCAGGCGCGTTTTCATGTGGGTCCCCCCAGAACGGGTGTGCAGTCAGCTTCGGGCGTGGGCATTGAATCGGCCCTTAATTCCACCACCCAGGATGAATGGCGGCGAAGGCCTGCATGCTGGCATGGCCTGTGCCGGGGTCGCCAGCACGAGGGCATACGTTAATCTTGCGTCATGAGCGATTCACTGTTGCCCCGTGCCGAAGATGTCCTGGCTGCCGCCGCGAGGATCGCGCCGCACGCAAGTGTGACGCCGGTGCTGCGCTCGCGCACCCTCGACACGCTTGCCGGCGCACGCCTGGCCTTCAAGGCCGAGCACCTGCAGCGGGGCGGCGCGTTCAAGTTCCGGGGCGCCTGCAACGCCGTCTGGTCGCTGTCGGACGAGCGCGCAGCACGAGGTGTGGTCACCCATTCATCGGGAAATCATGGCGCGGCCCTGGCGCTGGCGGCACGGACGCGGGGCATTCCCTGCCATGTGGTGGTGCCCGAGGGCGCTGTCGCCGCCAAGCTGGCCAACATCGCGCGCCATGGAGCCACGCTCTGGCGTTGCGCGCCGACCATTGCCGAGCGTGAGGCCACCTGCGCCAGGGTGCAGGCCGACACCGGTGCAACCCTGGTGCACCCGTATGCCGATCCGGCGGTGATGGCAGGGCAGGGCACCGCTGCGCTGGAACTGCTGCACAGCGGCGGGCCGTTCGACGTGCTGGTGGTGCCAGTGGGCGGTGGTGGCCTGGCCAGCGGTACTGCGCTGGCGCTGCAGCTGGCCGGCCCGCAGACCCGGCTGGTGCTGGCCGAACCGGCTGGTGCCGACGATACCGCCCGCTCACTGGCCGCCGGCGAGCGGCAGGGTGCGTTCACCCCCGACACCATCTGCGATGGCCTGCGCACCCTGATCGGTGCGCCCAACTTCGCGCTGCTGCGTGCTGCCGGTGCGGAGGTCATCGTGGTCGACGACGCCGCCACCCTGGGTGCGATGCGCCTGCTGTGGGAGGTGCTCAAGCAGGTGGTTGAACCGTCTTCGGCGACGGTGCTGGCGGCGGTGCTGTCCCAGCCGGAACGGTTTGCCGGGCAGCGGGTGGGCCTGGTGCTGTCCGGTGGCAACGTCGATCTTCCCGCCCTGCGCTGGGGCATGCCTTGAGCCGCGGCCGGCACCGCGAGCGTACCGGCCTGTTCGGTTGGGCGTGGCGGCTGTTCGTGCTGCTGGTGATCTGGCTGCTGGGCGTAACCGCATGGATCGTCTGGGTGGGAGAGCGCGATCAGGCCGCCCAGGCCGATGCGATCATCGTGCTCGGTGCGGCCGCCTATGACGCCAAGCCGTCGCCGGTCTTCGAGGAGCGCATCCGTCATGGCCTGGACCTGTACGAGGCCCGGTATGCACCGCTGCTGATCTTCACCGGGGGGTATGGCGGCAGCGGCGCCCGCTTCTCCGAATCGCAGGTGGCGCGGCGCTATGCGCTCAAGCACGGCGTTCCGGACGATGCGATCCTGATTGAAACCGCCTCGCGCAACACCGTGCAGAATCTGATCGAGGCCAAGCGGCTGATGGACCAGCGCAACCTGCACCGGGTGATCATCGTCAGCGATCCGCTGCACATGGCACGCGCGCTGCGCCTGAGCCGGGCGCTGGGCATCGATGCGCTGGCGTCATCGACGCCGAGCACCCGCTTCCGCAGCTTCCATACCAGCTGGCGTTTCCTGCTGCAGGAAATCTATTTCTTCCATCGCGATCTGGTGCGGCCACCGCTGAGTTCGCCGGCCAATACCTGAGCGGCTGCCGCCTGCTTTGGGTGGGTGCCGACCTTGGTCGGCACATCACCCGTGATCGATCGATCAGGTCTGCTTGCGACGGATCGGAATGGCCGACACCGGTACCGAGGCCACGTCGTGGCCGCCTTCGCGGATCGGTGCGCCCGGGTCCGGTGCCCAGGCATGGGCATAGATCACTTCCCAACTGCTGGGTAGCGTGCCATCGGCACGGCGCATCGGCTCGTAGGCGGCCGCCGCAGCGGCGAAGCGCCCGCGGCCGGTCAGCGTATGCCGACGGTCCACCCGTGCATTGGTCGCGCCCATCGCCCGCAGTTCGCGCATCAAGGCGGGCAGATCCTCGTAGGTCAGGGTGAACAGGTCGCGGTCCAGCACGGGGTCGCGGAAGCCGGCCATCATCAGCGCGTCGCCGAACTGTGCGATCTGCGCGAAACGGCTGACGTGCGGGCGATCATCGGCAGCAGCGAACGCTTCGTTGAGCTCGATCAGGGTTTCCGGCCCGAAAGTCGAGCACAACAGCAGGCCGCCGGGCTTGAGCACGCGGCGGAAGCCGGCGAACACCGCAGGCAGGTCGTCCACCCATTGCAGGCAGAGATTGCTGAAGATCACATCGACACTGTTGTCGGCCAGCGGCAATGCCGCCGCATCGGCGCACAGGCGCTGGAAGGGCTTCCACCAGCCGGCCTGGCGCCTGGCCTGATCGAGCATCGGCAGGGCGATATCCAGCGCGATCACCTGTGCCTTCGGCCAGCGCTTTTTCATCAGTGCGCTGGCATGGCCGGTACCGGCACCGATGTCCAGCACCACCTCGGGCCTGCGTGCCTCCAGGTAGTCCAGCGATTCCACCAGCCGTGACTGCACTTCGCGCTGCAGGGCAGCGGCGGCGTCATAGCTGCTGGCGGCGCGGGAGAACGCACGGCGCACATGGCGGGGATCGAAGTGGGACGGCATTGCAGGATCTCTCAGAACGTACCGGGGTAGGCGCCGCCATCGATCAGCAGGTTCTGCCCGGTGATGTAGCCGGCCTGTGCGCTGCACAGGAAAGCGCAGGACGCGCCGAATTCGTCGGCGGTGCCGAAGCGGCCGGCGGGGATCTGCTGGCGGCGGCGCTCGGCGATCTCTCCGGCATCGCCATCCTTGCCCGCGCTGTGGGCGAAGTTGGCGCGCAGGCGATCAGTGTCGAACTGGCCAGGCAGCAGATTGTTGAGGGTGACGTTGTGGGCGACCGTGCGCCGCGACAGACCGGCGACGAAGCCGGTCAAGCCACTGCGCGCGCCGTTGGACAACGCCAGGGTATCGATCGGCGCCTTCACCGCCGACGAGGTGATGTTGACGATACGGCCGAAGCCGCGTTCGATCATCGCGTCCACGGTGGCGCGGATCAGCGCGATCGGGGCCAGCATGTTGGCGTCCAGTGCAGCGATCCAGTCGTCACGCTCGAAGCTGCGGAAATCGCCCGGCGGCGGCCCGCCCGCGTTGTTGACCAGGATGTCCACCTGCGGGCAGGCGGCCAACGCAGCGGCACGTCCGGCTTCTGTGCTGACGTCGGCAGCGACCGCGTGCACCTCGCCGGCGCCGGGCAGTGCGCGCAGATGCTCGGCGGCGGCCTGCAGCGCTGCTTCGCCGCGCGCAACGATCACCACGTTCACGCCTTCGCGCACCAGTGCGCGCGCGCATCCCAGGCCCAGCCCCTTGCTTGCACCGCAGACCAGGGCCCAGCGGCCCTTGATACCCAGATCCATGCGTCAGCCCTGCGCAGTTCGAAGGAACGTCATTGTCCGTCATCCGCCGGTGTCAGGCCGGCAACGAAGCGTTGCAGGACGGCGGCCACTTCGTCGGCGTGGCCGAGGAAGGGGGCGTGGCCGCCGTGAGCGATGGTCAGCGCCTGTCCGCCGGGCGCGAGCGCCGCTGCAGCCTGTATGGCGGCCGGTGGCACCAGCCTGTCGCGTTGACCGGCGATCCACAGGCTGGGCTTGCCCAGTGCCGGCAGGGCGCCGCGCAGGTCGGTGCTTTCCAGCAGCTGCAGACCCTCCCGCAGGGCGCGTGCGGTCGGTGCACCGCGTTCCACCAGGCGCTGGCGCAGGGTGCGCAGTTCCTCGCGGGCGTGCGCCGAACCCATTACATCCAGGGCCAGGAATCGTTCCAGCGTGCCATCGAAATCGCTGGCCAGCTCACGGCCGAACTGCTCGAACACGGCCGGCTCCACCGCATGCGGCCAGTCGTCGCCGCGCACGAAGCGGGGCGTGGCAGCGATCATCGCCAGTCCCCGCACTTTCGGCAGGGTCGCCGCGGCATGCAGTGCGAACAGCCCGCCCAGCGACCACCCGCACCACACCGCCGGTGGCGTGGCGGCGGCGATCGCGTTGACCACGAAGGGCAGGCGCAACGGCGTGGTGTCCCCGCGGCTGTGGCCGTGTCCGGGAAGATCGACCAGGTGCAGGGTGAACTGCTGCGCCAGGCGCTGGACCAGCGGCGCGAACACACCGCCCTGCAGGGCCCAGCCGTGGATCAGTACCAGGTCCGGCCCCTGGCCGGCGACTTCGATATGCATGCGGAAACCAGCCGAACCTCAAGCCAGGGCCGGCAACGGCGGTGGCGCGGCCTCGCGCGGCGTGACCGAGAGGCGATCACGCGCGCTGGCGATGGCCTCGACCAGCCCCCGCACCTGGTCTGCCGTGTGCAGGGCAGAGAGGGTGACGCGCAGGCGTGCCTTGCCTTCCGGAACGGTCGGCGGGCGAATCGCTCCGACCAGCCATCCCGCCTGCTCCAGCGCCTTGGACAGCGCTAGTGCGGTGTGGTCATCGCCGCACAGCAGGGGCTGGATCGGTGTCTCCGATGCCATCAGATCCAGCCCGTGGCGGCGCGCTTCGCCGCGGAACAGTGCGATCAGGTCGACCAGCTTGGTGCGGCGCCAGTTGTCGCGGCGTGCCAGGCGCACTGCTTCCAGTGCCGCCGCCGCCAGGGCCGGCGGCATCGCGGTGGTGTAGATGTAGGGGCGGGCGGTTTCGGCCAGATGCTCGATCAGGTCTTCGCGGCCCAGCACCACCGCGCCGGCGCTGCCCAGCGCCTTGCCCAGGGTGACCAGTTGCAACGGCACGTCGTCCACGCCCAGACCGGCGGCCGCCACCGTGCCCCGGCCATCGCCGACCACGCCAACGCCATGTGCATCGTCCACATAGAACAGTGCCTGCTGCAGGCGCGCGACCAGTGACAGTGCGCGCAGCGGCGCGACGTCGCCGTCCATGCTGAAGACACCATCGGTGGCCAGCATCGCTGCGCCATCGGCTGCGTGCCTGAGCTGGCGCATGGCCCCTTCCGCATCCAGGTGCGGGTAGCGGCGCAGACGCGCACCGGCTAGCCGCGTGGCATCGAGCAGACTGGCGTGATTGAGCTTGTCCTGCACGCAGACGTCGTTCTCTTCGCTCAGCAGCGCCTGCTGCACCGCCAGGTTGGCGGCAAAACCGCTGCCGAACAGCAGTGCGCGCGGGTAGCCCAGCCACTCGGCCATTTCGCGTTCCAGAGCATCGTGCATCGCGTGGTGGCCGCAGACCAGGTGCGATGCGCCGGCCCCGGCGCCTTCGCGGGCGGCCGCGTCCTGCAATGCATTGACCACGCTGAACTGCTGGGCCAGGCCCAGATAGTCGTTGCTGCAGAAGCCGGTCAGCCAGCGGCCTTCCACTTCCAGGCAGACGCCATCGCGGCGGGTGACCGTGCGCCGTGGGCGGCGACGACCTTGGGCATCGCGCAGCGCGCGCTGGTCCTGGATGCGGGCGGTGAGGTCGGGGCGGGCCATGGCGGCGGGAGGCGGCGACGGGGCGGCTAGGGTAGCGCGTTGCCGCGACGCCTGCTCGGCCCCCGTCTCAGGCTGCGTGAGCGCAGCCGCAGCCGGGTGCATCGCTGCCGATATCGGCATGCACGGTACCGCCGTGGTCGTGGCCCTCGGCGTCCACCTGCACCGCCATCGGCTGCAGGCCCAGCCGCGCGAACAATGCCAGATCGCGCTCGCTTTCCGGGTTGCCGGTGGTCAGCAGCCTGTCGCCATAGAAGATGGAGTTGGCGCCGGCCAGGAAGCACAGCGCCTGCAGTTCGTCGCTCATCGCCTCGCGGCCGGCCGACAGGCGCACCATCGAACGCGGCATGGCAATGCGTGCCACCGCGATCATTCGCACGAACTCGAACGGGTCCAGTTCGGCACTGCCGTGCAGCGGCGTACCGGCCACCTGCACCAGTCTGTTGATCGGCACCGAATCCGGATGGGCCGGCAGCGTGGCCAGGGCCAGCAGCAGGCCCACGCGCTGCGCCCGCGTCTCGCCCATGCCGACGATGCCGCCGCAGCAGGTCTTCAGGCCTGCATCCCGCACGTGTTCCAGCGTGTCCAGGCGGTCCTGGTACTGGCGGGTATGGATGACCGAGTCGTAGTAGTCCGGCGCGGTGTCGAGGTTATGGTTGTAGTAGTCCAGGCCGGCGTCCTTCAGTGCCCGTGCCTGGTCGCCACTGAGCATGCCCAGCGTGGCGCAGGTCTCCAGGCCCAGTGCCTTCACCCCGGCGATCATCGCCGCCACTTTCGGGATGTCGCGATCCTTCGGCGACCGCCAGGCCGCGCCCATGCAGAAGCGCGACGCACCGGCAGCCTTGGCCTGGCGCGCCTTGGCCAGTACCGCTTCGGTGTCCATCAGCTTCTGTGCGTTGACGCCGGTGCTGTAGCGCTGGGCCTGCGGGCAGTACGCGCAGTCCTCCGGGCAGCCGCCGGTCTTCACCGACAGCAGCGTGGAGACCTGCACCCGGGCGGGGTCGAAGTGCTCGCGATGGACTGCAGCGGCGCGGAACAACAGGTCGGGGAGGGGGAGTTCGAACAGCGCCTGCAGTTCATCGTGTTGCCAGTCGTGGCGGATGGCGGCGGCCATGGCAGGACCCTGGGTACGAGTGGAGCGAGGGCGGCAGTGTGGGTAGCGCTGAAGCTTCTGTCAACCAATTACATTGATTTCTAGTTTACATTGCGACCCGCTGATCAGACTGGAGCGGATGGACCGCGTTTCACCGTTTCGTGCAAGGCAGCCGGCCACAGTAGCCACTGCCCTACGGAAGCGCTGGCGCGCAGACTCTGTCCCATGACCGATCTCCATCGCCTTCGCGGCCGCATCAGCGCGCTGGTCCTCAGTGAGGCTTGGCGCCGCCGCGCCGCACTCTGGGGAGGTGCCGTGGCGGTGGCGCTGGTGGCCATCCTGTTCGCCAAGGCCAGCGACGCGGCGTTCCATCTGTTCCAGCGCATCACTGCGCATTCGCCGTGGTGGGCGCTGCTGCTCACGCCAGGCATCTTCGCGCTGCTGGCATGGCTGACCAGCGGCGTACTGAAGCCTACCCGCGGCAGCGGCATTCCCCAGGTCATCGCTGCGCTGGACAAGCCGGATGCCTCGTTCCGCGCGACGAATCTTTCACCGGCGGTATCGGCCGGCAAGCTGCTGCTGACGTCACTGTCGTTGTTGGGCGGTGCTTCGGTCGGCCGCGAAGGTCCGACCGTGCACGTGGGTGCAAGCCTGATGTACCTGTTCGGTCGTTGGTTTGGTTTCAAGGACCCGCGTGAGCTGTCGCACTTCCTGCTGGCGGGCGGCGCCGCAGGCATCGCGGCAGCCTTCAATACCCCGTTGGCAGGCATCGTGTTCGCCATCGAGGAACTCAGCGGCCGCTTCGAGCACCGGTTCTCGGGCACGCTGCTGACGGCGGTGATCGTCGGTGGTGTGGTATCGCTGGGTCTGCTGGGCAACTACACCTACTTCGGCCATGTTTCGGCGCGGCTTCCGCTGGGCCAGGGCTGGCTGGCGATCCTGCTGTGCGGTGTGGTGGCGGGATTGCTGGGAGGACTGTTCGCGCGCGCCGTACTGGCGAGCGCGGCAGGCCGTCCGCGCTGGCTGGGGCAACTGCGCCAGCGCCATCCCGTGCTGTTGGCCGCCGGCTGCGGCCTGGTGGTGGTGGCGCTGGCGATGCTGTTTGGTGAAGGTGCGTTCGGCACCGGCTACGAACAGGCGCGCAGCCTGGTGCAGGGTCACGCGCTGGTGGGTCATGAGTTCGGGCTGATGAAGCTGCTGGCCAATCTGGCCTCCTATGTGGCCGGTATCCCCGGGGGCCTGTTCTCGCCCGCGCTGGCGGTCGGTGCCGGGTTGGGCCACAACCTGGCGGTGCTGATGCCCGGCGTGGATCCACGCGCGTTCGTGCTGCTCGGCATGTGTGCGTATCTGACCGGCGTCACCCAGGCGCCGCTGACCTCCGCCGTGATCTCGCTGGAACTGACGGACAGCGGTGACCTGCTGCTGCCGATTCTGGCCACGGTACTGATTGCCCGTGGGGTATCCGGTCTGGTGTGCCGGGTGCCGATCTATCGTGGCCTGGCCGAGCTGCTGATGGTGCCTGGCCCATCGGCCGATGCCACGTCCGTCGATCCCGGTCGAAAGTAGGTG
Organism: Stenotrophomonas sp. STEN009; assembly: GCF_056760395.1. Lineage (NCBI taxonomy): Bacteria > Pseudomonadati > Pseudomonadota > Gammaproteobacteria > Lysobacterales > Lysobacteraceae > Stenotrophomonas > Stenotrophomonas sp. STEN009. The sequence continues at coordinate 18,627 of NZ_JBRRES010000003.1, forward strand.
ATCCGCGTACGTGCCCGGCAGATGCTGCCAGGGAGAGGCGACCGGCAGCCACCCTGGCAGGCCATGCAGTAGGGGCATGGTGGGTCATGCCCGTCGGCACACGATGACGGGCATTTCACCGACCCATGTCTGGTCCGTCCGCCGATGGCGTCGCTGCCTGCCATGCGCGAGCCTGCGGCATGCGCATCGTCCACCGCATTGTCGCCGGGGCCCCGTTGCAGCGGCTGCTGCGCCTGCTGATTCCGCTGCGCTGCCTGGTCTGCAACGACCCGGGTCACGACGAGCTGGATCTCTGTCCAGCCTGCTACGCCGGACTGCCGTGGTCGGGTCGCGCCTGCCTGCGCTGCGCGCTGCCGCTGCTGGATGCGGCCCTGATCGTCTGCGGCAGCTGCCGCGAGGAGGCACCACCGCAGCTGGCCACGCACGCAAGCCTGCTGTACCTGCCGCCGGTGGACCAGCTGCTGGTGCGCTACAAGTTCCATCAGGACCTGGCGGCCGGACGCCTGCTCGCGCAGCTGATGCAGCGCGCGCCGCCCCCTTGGTCGTGCGCGCCGCTGGTGCCGGTGCCATTGCATGATCGGCGCCTGCGCCAGCGTGGTTACAACCAGGCCGCCGAACTCTGCCGGTTGCTGCCGATGCCGGTCTGGCAGGGCCTGTACCGTCGTCGGCATACGGCACCACAATCCGAACGCACGGCCGAACAGCGCAGGGACAACCTGTTCGACGCCTTCGATGCACATGCGCCGGTGCCGCCGCGGCTGACCGTGGTCGATGATGTGATGACCACCGGCAGCACCGTGATGGAAATCGCTGAGACACTGCGCTGCGTGGGTGCCGCAGAGGTGCGCGTGTGGGTCTGCGCACGGGTTCCGTGATCGCCCTCTTCATCGCCAGCGGCTAGGATGAAGCCGATTCCGGATCGAAGGAGTGGTCATGAATTCCCCCCTGTCTCCCCTGTTGTCGGCGGTCGGTCGCAGCTGGTGGATCCTGCTGCTGTACGGCCTGGTCGCACTCGGCTTCGGCATCATCGCGATCGGCTGGCCGCTGTCGGCGGCGACGGCCCTGGCCTGGACGCTGGGCGTGATGGCCATCATCGAAGGTGTCATCAGCCTGTTCGCGCTGATCAGCGGTGGCAGCGGTGCCTCGCGTGGCTGGCTGGCGCTGTATGCCATCGCCTCGCTCGGTTTCGGCATTCTGGCGGTGATCAATCCGCTCGCCACCGCCAGTGTGCTGGTGCTGTTCCTGGCGGCGTGGCTGCTGGTGGCCGGCATCTATCGCATCGTGTACGCAATCCGCGTGCGCAGGCAGATCCAGGGCGAGTGGTTGCTGATACTCAGTGGTGTGCTGGCGGTGGTGCTGGGCCTGCTGTTTGCGGCCAATCCCTACGCGGGCGTGGCCGTGACCACGCTGTGGATCGGCATCGGCAGCCTGCTGTATGGGCTGCTGCAGGTGCTGGTGGCATTCAAGCTGAGGAAGCTGAAGTGAGGCGGGCGGGTTCGTTTCTGCTGGTCGCGGTGCTGGGCCTGGCCGGTTGCATGCCCGGCGCAACAGCGGATGCGGAGGCTGGCAGGGATCATGCGCCGCGTCCGGGCGTGGATGTGCGTCTGAGCGCGATCGATGCTGCCGGCAACGGCACGGCGGTACAGTGGCAGGGTGAAACACTCGCGCTGCGTGAGCCGCCGATTGCCGGCAGTGCCGACATCGCCGATGTCCGTTACGTGCTGGACCAGAGCCAGCAGCCCGGCCTGCAGATCCGCTATCGCAAGGAGGCACAGCAGCGCATCCACGATGGCACGGCCGCACTGGTAGGGAAGCGGGTGGCGATCAGCGTGGATGGCCGCGTGCTGACGGTGGCGACGGTGAGTGGTCCGTTCGGCGAATCGATGATGTTGAGTGGCCTGCCCAGCGTGGCCGAGGCGCAGGAACTGGCGTGGCACATCACCGGCCAGCGGGTGCCGGCGCCCTGAACCCTGCTCAGCGCTGCCTGGTCGCGAATCTGGCCTCGATTTCCTCCAGCGACCTGCCCTTGGTTTCCGGCAGCCAGAACGCAGCCACCAGGAAGAACACGAATGTGCATGCCGCCCAGAACAGGAACATGCTGGCGTAGCCATAGTGGCCCACGGTCGGCAGGAAAAGCGCGGCGATGGTGGTGGACACGAACTGATTGATCAGCAGCGCGATGCTCATGCCATTGGAGCGGATCCGGTTGGGCATCAGCTCGGACAGTGCCAGCCATACGCAGACGCCAGGGCCCACCGCGAAGAAGGCAACGAACACGAGGATGCAGGCGGCCACCGCCCAGCCGTGGGCGGGCGTTGGCACCGGCCCGATCCGCGCCTGCTCGATGCGCAGTGGTGCGTGCGCGGCGCCGGCCGGGTCTGCGAACGGATTCAGGTGCAGGGTGCGGAAGAAGGCGCCGATGACGCTGTCCGGCTGCACGGTGCCGGCACGGTCGATGCGCAGCTCGCGATCGATCAGGTTGTCACTGCGCAGTGCGCGCACGTTGGTGAAGTCGCCATAGGCGTAGGAGACGGTCAACTGCATCGGACGGCCTTCGCTGTCGATGCCGTCAGTGAGGCGTTGCCACTGCGCCTCGTCCAGTACCAGATGCAGGCCATCGCCGCTGGCTGCGGCCTGCAGCTGCGGCTGCACAACGGCGCGGCCGCGTTCGGCCTGGAAAAACAGGGTGGCGGCGGCCAGCAGCGCCACGCAGATACCGCCGCTGCCGAGCATCAGCAGGAACTTGCGGCCCTTGCGATCGACCAGCAGCAGCGCGACCACGGTCATCACCGCATTGAGCAGCTTGATCGCTACGTCGGCGCCATTGGCCACCGAACCGGACAGGCCCGCCTGGTTGAGGATGTTCACCGCATAGGCGAGCACCGAGTTGATGCCGGTGGCCTGGGTGCAGGCCAGGACCACGCAGGCCAGCACGAACGGCACCACGTAGCGGCGGCTGAGCAGCGGATCACGCCTGCCGTTCGTGCCACTGGATTCCGGTGCCTGGATGCGCGCGAGCGTGGGCTCGACCTCGGCGGCCGGCAGCACCCGCAGCAGGCTGCGACGGGCGTCGTCCACCCGACCACGGCGGACCAGCCAGCGCGGCGACTCCGACAGCCAGAAAATGCCGGCACAGAACACCAGGCCCGGCGTCAGGCAGCTCCAGAAGATGGTCCGCCACGCATGGTCCTTCACGGCGAACAGTTCCTGCGCCTGCTGTGCCAGCGGCAGCGAGCGCACGGTTTCGGCAGCGGCATCCACGGCCTGGGCGTGGTACAGGCCGATCAGCGCCGCCAGCACGAGTCCGATGGTCAGCAGCAGCTGGAACATCGCTGCACCCCGGCCACGCCGCTCCGGACTGAGCACCTCGGCCAGGTACAGGGGTACCACCACTCCGATCAGGCCGCCGCTGATCCCCTGCAGCAGTCGGCCCAGCAGCAGCGGCGTGTAGCCCGAAGCGAGCGCCATGATGGGAATGGAGGCGGTGAACAGAACGCCAGCCAGCAGCATCGCGCCGCGGCGTCCGATCAGGTCGGCCACCATGCCGGCAAACAGTGACGACAGCACACTGCCCAGCAGAACGGCCGCAACGACGAATCCCAGCTGCTGGCTGCTGAGCTGCCAGGCCTGGCTGGCGGTCGCTTCCAGATAGGGCAGGGCACCGGCAATGATGCCGATATCGATGCCGTACAGCAGGCCGCCGAGGCCGCCGATGAAGAGCAGATAGCGTACGGGCCAGCGCGGAGCGGTGCTTGCAGTCATCGGCAGTTCCTGTGGTAGCGCCGGACCCTGCCCGGCGGCGGTTCTTCGCAGATTGCGTTCTGTGGCGCCGCGCCATGCGTGGCTCTACGGCAGGGATGTTGCTCAGTGCAGCTCGACCACCCGGCCACCCACCACCACCTGCTGCAGGCGCAGTCCAGCGTCCAGCACCACCAGATCGGCGCGGGCGTCGGGCGCGATGCGACCGCGATCGCCCAGGCCCAGGTAGTCGGCCGGGAACGTGGAAACGCGATGCGAGGCGTCGGCCAGATCCAGGCCGACACGCACCAGGTTGCGCAGTGCCTGGTCCATGGTCAGCGCGCTGCCGGCCAGCGAACCGGTCGCCAGCCGCACGCAACCGCCACACTTGTGCACGCGCTGTTCGCCCAGCGCGTACTCGCCATCCGGCATGCCGGTGGCGGCCGTAGCGTCGGTCACCGCGTACAGGCGGGGAATCGCGCGCGCGGCCAGGCGGATCACGCCGGGATGGATGTGCTGCAGGTCGGGAATGATCTCGGCGTAACGTGCATGGGCGAGCGCCGCCGCCGCGATGCCCGGGCGATAGTGATCGACGCCGGTCATGCCGTTGAACAGATGGGTGAAGCCGGATGCACCCGCCTGCAGAGCAGCCACACCTTCTTCGTAAGTACCCGCGCTGTGGCCGAGCTGCACACGGATGCCCATCGCCGAAAGCGCAGGAATCAGCGCCGTGTGTTCGCCGATCTCCGGCGCCAGCGTCATCACCCGGATCGGTGCCAGCGCATGCAGCTGCTGCACCAGCGCCAGCGTCGCCTCGATCGTACGGTTGGGCTGTGCGCCCAGGCGCTGAGGGCTGATGAACGGCCCTTCCAGATGCACGCCGGCGATGCATGCGGCCTCGTCGTCCGGTGCTGCCATGGTGGCGGCCACGCCCTGCAGGGCGTACTCGATCTCGTCCAGGCCGGCGGTCATGGTGGTCGCCAGCAGGGTGGTGGTACCAAAGCGCAGGTGGGTGCGGGCGATGGTGCGGGCGACGTCGCCGCCCTGCATCAGGTCCACACCGGCAGCGCCGTGCACATGCAGATCGATGAAACCGGGAAGGATCACCTGCAGCTGCGGGTCATCACCGCCGCTGTGGTCGTCCACCTGCAGCTGGCGCACATGCGAGTCGAAGTGGACATGGCCACGTCGCCACCCCAGCGGGGTGAGGATGCGGCCATGCAGGGAACGGGTGTCGGTCATGCGGGCGGCTCGGCGATGATCACTTCGATGCCCAGCCGCTGCAGGCCCTCGCGGGTTGCGTCGTCGATGCCGGCGTCGGTGATGACGGTATGGATCTGATCCAGGCGGGCGATGCGATGCAGGCTGACACGGCCGAACTTGGAGGCGTCGGTCAGCACGACGATGCGCCGCGCGCGCTCGACCATGCGGTGGTTGAGGCGCGCTTCCGCCTCATCGTGGGTGGTCAGGCCGAACTGCAGGTCCAATCCGTCCACGCCCAGGAACAGGGTGTCGAAGCTGTAGGAATTGAGGCTGGCCTCGGCCTGGCTGCCCTGCAGCGACAGCGACTGCTGACGCAGCAGCCCGCCCGTCAGCAGCACATTGATGCCGGCAGCATTGGCCAGTTCCCACGCGATGTTCAGGCCATTGGTCATCACCGTCACATCGCGGCGGCCACGCAGATGGCGGGCCAGCGTCATGGTGGTCGAACCGGAGTCGATGATGATGTTGTCACCGGCCTGCACCAGGTTCGCCGCGCAGGCGCCGATGGACTCCTTCAGGGGCAGATTCAGCGCATCCTTTTCATGGATGTCCTGCTCCTGCGGAGGCGTGCGCACCAGATTGGCGCCACCGTGGGTGCGGTTGGCCAGGCCCTGCGACTCGAAGTGGGTCAGGTCGGCGCGGATCGTCACCGCGGACACGCCGAAGCGCTCGACCAGATCGGCCACCTGCACCGAGCCGTGCTCGATCAGCAGCTGCAGGATCTGTTGCCGGCGGGAGCGGGTGTTGCGCATGGCGGAGTCTCGGGTCTGCTGTGAGGGGTAGAGATTAGCCGTTCGCAGCAATGCCGGCAGCGGATCGTGTGTCCTGACCGCGCTTGCCTGCCTGGTTGGCACTGCAGGCGCGGGCATACTCGCCCAGGCACTGGCCGATGCGGTGCTGCACCAGGGCCGTCGGCGTGTTGGCCAGGCGGCCGTCACGCACGGCGCGGTACTGCTCCGGCAGGTACTGGCTCAGCAGCACCAACGGTGGCGTGTGCTGCTCCAGGTTGGAGAACAGCGTCTGCACGGCGCGCAGCAGTGCCGGCTCGCCCCAGTAGTAGCGGCAGCGGTCACTGAAGGAATAACTGCGCAACAGGCGCAGTGTCGCCTGGTCACCCTGGTAGTAGGGTTGCCAGTACTTCGGCTGCGCCACCATCACCTCTTCCAGCACCTGCGGCAGGCGTGAGCACTGCGCAGCCGGCAGCAGCGCCTGTTCGACCGCCGCCAATGCGAACAGTGCCTCACGATAGGCGAAGGTGGCGGCAGGGCCGACCTTGAGAATCGCGAAATGATCGCGGACCAGCGCATGCAGTCCGCTTTCGCGCTGGTAGTCGGTGGAGTGCGCCTCGAACACGATGCGCGGCTGCTGTTCTAGGAAGTCGGCCAGCGCATTGGCGGCGACCGGATCGTACTCGTGCACGCTGCTGTGATCGAAATCCACGCCCGGCTGCACCACCATCGCGATGACGCGCTGCCAGGCATCGCGCAGTTCGGGGGTATCGAATGCCTGCTGGTGGATGGCCAGGGTCTGCGCGGCGGCTGCCGGCGTGGTCACCTGCAGGCCGCCGGCCAGCGAGGCTTCGCCGCCGGGAACGGGCACTTCGGTGCCGATCACGTACACCGGCGCCGGCAGGCCGAGCCGGGCAGCCGTGCGCTCGGCGATCGTCGCCAGTTCCGACGAACGCGCGGCCACGGTGGCATCAGGCAGCGGCACCGGATCGTCGGCGCAGGACATGCTGCAGTCCAGATGGATCTTGTGGAAGCCGGCGGCCACGTAGGCTTCGATCAGCACGCGCGCGTGGGCCATCGCCTCGGCGGCGGGGCGCTTCTGCCAGGCGTTCGGACCGAGATGGTCGCCGCCCAGGATCAGCCGCGTGCGCGGAAAGCCTTCCTCATCCGCAAGCGTGCCGACATAGTCGCGGTACTGCGGCGGGGTCATGCCGGTGTAGCCGCCGAACTGGTCGACCTGGTTGGAGGTGGCTTCGACCAGCAGCACCGTGTCGTGTGCCAGTGCCACATGCATGGCCGCGCGCAGCACCTGTTCGTTGCTGCAGCAGACGCTGTACAGGCCCACATTGTGGCCGGCGCGGTGGGAGGCAAGCAGGGTCTGCAACGGGGACATGGTCATGCTCCGGACAATCAGGAAAACGAGGGTTGGCAGGCAAGCAGCGCGGCACCGCGCGCGCCACCGGCATCGCCGAAGCGCGGGGGCACGATCGGCGGCACCTGCACGCCGTTGAACAGATGGGCAGCGATTGCCGCCGGCAGCTGCTGGTACAGCGGGGTGTACTGCGAGAGGCCGCCACCGAGCACGATCACATGCGGGTCCAGGGCCAGCACCAGCGCAGCGAGGCTGTGGCCGAGCAGGTCGCGGTGGATGTCCAGCGCGCTGCGTGCACGCGCATCGCCGCCTTCGGCCAGTGCGATCACCGCACTGGCATCGACGGCCGCGCCGCCCAGGTGGCGTTCGATCATCGCCAGGCCGCTGCCGGATACATAGCGCTCAACGCAGCCCTGCAGGCCGCACGCGCAGTCGATCAACGGCAGGCCGTGACGCTGCAGCAGGTGGCCCGGCACGCTCCAGTGGCCCCACTCCCCGGCCAGGCCGTTGAAGCCGGACAGCAGGCGGCCCTGCAGGCAGAAGCCGCCACCGGCGCCGGTGCCGAGGATCGCGCCGAACATGCTGGGGTAGCCGTCGGCTGCGCCGCCATGGGCTTCGGACAAGGCGAAGCACTGCAGGTCGTTGCCGAAATGGAGCGGACGCTGCAGGCGTGCCTGCAGGTCGGCCGCCACACTGTGGCCGGTCAGCGCCGGCACGTTGGCACTCAGCTGGCGGCCCGTGCGGCGGTCACGCACGCCGGGCAGCGCGATGCCGATGGCCGCATCGTTGCGGCCCAGTGCGGCGTCGGCGTCGGCGACCAGCGCCACCACCGACCGCAGAAAGCCATCGTAGTCACCCTGCGGAGTGGCCACCCGGCGGCGCCAGGTGACCTGCATCGCCGCATCGCACGCCACCAGCTCGATCTTGGTGCCGCCGATATCGATGCCGTAGCAGGCATGGGCGATCAACTCAGCCATGGTGGATGGTGACACCCTTGACCACGCGGTTCACCGTGCCATCGGGGAAGGGATTGTCCGGGGTCAGCCCCAGCGCGGCCGAGCGCTGCAGTGCGAACAGCTGGCCGAAGGCCAGCCACACCGGCGCCAGCCAGGGATCACCCAGAACCGGCTCCAGGACGGGTACGGCGAGGGTGTAGTCATCGTCGGCACCGATGTCCGAATGCGGGCCGATGGCCAGCACCTGGCCTGCCACACCGTCGCGGCGCAGCTCGTCCAGCAGATCCTGCTCGTAGCGGCGTGCAAGCGGCTGCACGCTGCGCAGCACGATCACCAGGGTGCTGCCATCCAGCGTGGATTTCGGGCCGTGGCGGAAACCGAGCGGCGTGTTGGCCAGCGCCAGCACGCGGCCGGCGGTCAGCTCCAGCACCTTCAGCGCGCACTCGCGCGCCAGCGCTTCCAGCGGACCGCTGCCCAGGTAGATGACGCGGTTGAAGGGGCGCTGTGCCAGCGCGGCCACCGGTGCATCCCACTGCGCCTGGCCTTCGCGGGCCAGCGCAGCGAGCTGCGTCAGGCGCGCCACCCGCGTCTGCCACGGTGAGCGGTCGAACACGGTCAGCGCGGCCAGCAGCATGCAGGTCAGGCTGCTGGTCATCGCAAAGGCGCGGTCGCAGCTGGCCGACGGCATCAACAGAGTGCAGGTATCGGCACGGCCGGCACCGCGCCGGGCCAGTTCGCCATCAGCGTTGCAGGTGATGTCGAGGAAGCGTGCGTCATCCACGTCGCTGCGCACACGGTCCACCGCTGCCACGCTTTCCGGGCTGGAGCCACTGCGGCCGAACGAAACCAGCAGGGTGGGGCGGTCGCGTTGCAGATACAGCGCCGGATGGGTCAGCAGGCTGGTGGTATGCACCACACGGACGTCAGCGGCCCACTGCGCGTTGATCGCATCGGCCACCATCTCGGCGATGAAGCCGGAACTACCGGCGCCAGTGAACAACACGCGCTGATCGGGATTGTCGAGGCGGTCGCCCAGGAAGGCCTGCAGGCGTTCGCGGGCCTGCAGCAGATCCTGTGCAAGCGCGTCCCACAGTGCTGGCTGCTGGGCGATTTCAGTAGCGGTATCGGCTCCGCCCCGGCGCTGCCAGGCGGACACATCGGAAAGCAGGGTGACGTCCATTCGGAGGTTCCAGTTGGGCCATCGCACGATCTGTGTTTTCTTTCGAAATGTCAAATACCGAAAGCAAAAAGAAAGATAAAGAGCGCTTGGCGTTTCTGGTAGACCGCAATCGTCCAAAACGAAAGGAATCGAAGAATGCCGTATCGCACCAAGCTTAACAGGGGAGTGCAAGCGATTACACAAAGTATTGCGCCGCATCAACTTTCGTTTCAGTCGAACTTATCTTACTTTTTGCTTTCCATTTGTTGACATCTTTCGAATCCCTGCCCTAGAGTCGGCCCAACCGCTTTCGAAACGCCCGGTGAACGGGTTGGGAGTCCGCGTGGAAATCTGCATTCGCCGCTCGCCGCTGATGCTGGCCCTGTTGCCGGTGCTGCTGCTGGCGTCCATGTCGGCCCACGCCGAACCCATCGGCAACCTGCGCTCGGTCACCGCCAGCAAGGCGGGCACGCCCGCCTGGGACCTGCAGACCGACACCGGCGCGCGCGTGCGCATCGAACTGCCGGCTGCCGACATTGTCCGTGTGCAGGCGGGGCGCAAGGGGGTACTGACCGGAGCCGGCGACAAGGCCGCGCCGATCGTGCTGCCCCAGCCCAGTGCCGACGTGCAGGCACAGCTGGAAGAAGATGCGCAGGAGATCCGTCTGCGCACCGGCGCACTCGTGCTGCACGTACAGCGCCAGCCGCTGCGCCTGCGGTTGGAGCGTCTGGACAATGGCCAGCCCACTGCGTTGTGGCAGGAGCTGCAGCCGCTGGACCTGGATGCTGCACAGAGCGTGCAGGTACTCTCGTCGCAGCCCGACGAAGGATTCTTCGGCGGCGGCCAGCAGAATGGCCGTTACCAGTTCAAGGGACGCGAGCTTGAGGTGTCCTACTCCGGCGGCTGGGAAGAGGGTGATCGACCGAGCCCGGCGCCGATGCTGCTGAGCAGCCGCGGCTGGGGCATGCTGCGCAATACGTGGAGCGACGGCAGCTACGACCTGCGCCAGCCCGATCAGTCCACCCTGCTGCATCGCGAAGATCGTTTCGACGCCTACTACTTCGTCGGTGCCGATCTGCCGGCATTGATCGAGCGCTACACGCAGCTGACCGGCCGCCCCAACATGGTCGCGCGCTGGGCGCTGTCCTATGGCGATGCCGATTGCTACAACGACGGCGACAACGCGAAGAAGCCGGGCACCGTGCCCGAGGGCTGGAGCGATGGCCCGACCGGCACCACGCCTGACGTGGTCGACAGCGTGGCCAAGCAGTACCGGGCACACGACATGCCCGGTGGCTGGATCCTGCCCAACGACGGCTATGGCTGCGGCTACAAGCAGTTGCCCGAGACGGTGAAGGGTCTGGCCGGATACGGCTTCCGCACCGGCCTGTGGACGGAGAACGGTGTCGACAAGATCGCCTGGGAAGTCGGCAAGGCCGGCAGCCGTGTACAGAAGCTGGATGTGGCCTGGACCGGCAAGGGCTATCAGTTCGCGATGGACGCCAACCGCCAGGCGTTCAATGGCATCGTCGACAATTCCGATTCGCGTCCCTTCCTGTGGACGGTGATGGGCTGGGCCGGCATCCAGCGCTACGCGGTTGCCTGGACCGGTGACCAGAGCAGCAGTTGGGATTACATCCGCTGGCACGTGCCGACCCTGGTCGGCTCGGGATTGTCCGGCATGGCCTATGCCAGTGGCGATGTCGATGCGATCTTCGGCGGCAGCGCCGAGACCTACACCCGCGACCTGCAGTGGAAGGCCTTCACTCCGGTACTGATGGGCATGAGTGGCTGGTCGTCGAACGCGCGCAAGCACCCGTGGTGGTACGACGAACCCTACCGCAGCATCAACCGCGACTATCTGAAACTGAAGATGCGGCTGACGCCGTACATGTACGGGCTGGTGCACGACGCCGCGCAGACCGGCGCACCGCCGGTGCGTGGGTTGATGTGGGATTACCCGCGCGATCCGCATGCGCAGGACGAAACCTACAAGTATCAGTTCCTGCTGGGCCGTGATCTGCTGATCGCACCGGTCTACCGCAGCCAGGCGGCCAGCCGTGGCTGGCGGCGCGACATCCATCTGCCGGCCGGTGGATGGATCGACTACTGGGATGGCCGCCGCGTGCAGGCCGGCGCCGAGGGCCGTCAGCTCGACCGCCAGGTCGACCTTGCCACGCTGCCGGTGTTCGTGCGCGCCGGGGCCATCCTGCCGATGTATCCGTCGATGCTGTTCGATGGCGAGAAGCCGCTGGACGAGGTCACCTTCGATCTCTATCCGCAGGGCGATTCGCAGTACACGCTGTACGAAGACGACGGCAACACCCGCCGCTACCAGCAGGGCGAATCGAGCACGCAGCAGATCCGCGTGCAGGCGCCGGCACAGGGCAGTGGCCCGGTCCAGGTGCAGATCGCGGCCGTGCAGGGCACCTACCAGGGCCAGCTGGCGCAGCGTCGCTACGGCCTGCGCGTGTTGAGCCGGCAGGCCCCGCGCGCAGTGCAGGCCGGCGCCCGTGTGCTGCCCGCGCTGGCCGACGCGGCAGCCTTCAACGGTGCCGACGAAGGCTGGTATTTCGATGCCCGTGAGCGTGGCGGCACCGTCCATGTGCGTACCGCCACGCAGATTATCCGCCAGCCACTGCAGGTGCAGCTGGACTTCGCCGTGACCGCCGCCGCTGCGGACGATGCTTATCCGGCCGCGCCGGTGCTCGGCCGCGAGCTGCCGGCCGACAGCCTGCTGGTGGTCAACCGCCCAGCGGAAGAGCCTGGCCATCCGCTGGAGAACGCGTTCGACGATGACCCGGCCACCTGGTTCCGCAGCGTGCGCAACCAGGCCGTGCGCACCGGCGCCCACGAATGGGTGGTCGGCTTCGGTGAGCGCCGGATGATCGACGGCATCGAGTTGGCGCCACGCAACGACAAGAACTGGAAGCATGGCCAGGTCCGCGACTACGAGGTGTACCTGGGCGACAGCAATGGCGAATGGGGCGAGCCGATCGCCCGGGGCCGGCTGCAGTTGAAGGAAGGGATGCAGCGCATCGACTTCCCCGCACACGCCGGTCGCCTGCTGCGTTTCCGGGTGCTGAGCGTGCAGAACCCCGAAGGCGACGGCGCCAGCAGCACCGACCCGATGGTCACTGCGGCACAGGGCAGCGCCCGCGCGTTCGACGCGTTGCAGCCACGCGATGTCGGCCCGATCGCGCTGTCCACCTTCCACATCCTCGAGCACCAGGAACCGGAGCGACCGGCCCGGCAGCGCTATCTCTCCGAGCTGCCGGTGCCGGCCGCGCTGGCCAGCCAGATGCGCGCCGACCAGGCGTTCCGTGGCGAGGCCGGCATGCGCATGAACGGCCTGCAGTTCCGCCGCGGCCTGGGAGTGGGCGCGAACAGCCGCATCGACCTGCACCTGCAGGGCGGCTGGCGCCTGCTGCGTGCGGATCTGGGCATCGATGATGCCTGCCGCAGCGCAGGCGGCCTGCAGTTCCAGGTCTGGGGCGACAACCGCCTGCTCTACGACAGCGGCCTGGTGAAGGCGCCCGGCGTGGTCAAGCCGGAGCTGGACATCCGTGGCCTTACCACCCTGAGCCTGCGCACGCTGGGTGCGCAGGGCAGTCAACCCGCCCAGGTCTGTGCCAACTGGGCCAACGCCGTGCTGATCGGCCAGGAGGGCGACTCCGCCAGCATCGTCGCCCCATGACCCCTTCGTAACACCGCTCCTCCCCCGCCCATACCGACTGCGGCCTGCTGGCCGTGGCCCGGGAGCGCTTTGCCCGCTGATCCCTATTCGCGCCGCACCCCTGCCAGGAGAGAACCCCGATGTTGCCCGCACGCTACCGCCGCCCCCCCTGTCGCACGATCGCTCCGCTGACGCTGGCCATTGCCGGCGCGCTGCTGTCGGTCGCCCTGCCTGCCGCTGCGCAGGACAGCAAGGACAACGCCACCGACCTGGCCCGCATCGAGGTCACCGGCTCCAACATCCGCCGTACCGATGTGGAAACCGCTTCGCCGGTCCAGGTCATCAGCAAGCAGGACATCCAGAACATGGGTGCGCGTACGCTGCTGCAGGTGCTCGACAACCTGCCGGCTGCCCGCCCGGCGCAGCAGGATTCGCGCTCGCTGTTCACCGGCTCCGACGGTGCCTCGCAGGCCAATCTGCGTGGGTTGGGCGCACAGGGCACGCTGGTGCTGCTGAACGGTCGTCGCCTGTCGTACTACGGCGCACCCGCCGGCTTCCAGACCCAGTTCGTCAACATCGATGCGATCCCGGCTGCCGCCATCGAACGCATGGAAGTGCTCACCGATGGTGCTTCGGCGGTGTACGGCACCGACGCCGTGGCCGGTGTGATCAACGTGATCACCAAGCGCAACTTCCAGGGCGCGGAGATCAACTTCACCAACGATACGTCATCGCGCATCGACTCCTACGGTGAGCGCCAGGCCAGCATCACCGCCGGCTTCGGCGACCTGGCCGAGAACCGCTTCAACATCTACGGTGCGGTCAACATGTACCGCCGTGACGCGATCCCGTTGCGTGATTTCTACGACAAGCGTCCCGAGCAGTACTACGTCAACAATCCCAATTACCTGACGAACCTGCGCCTGGGCGTGGGCAGCAAGCCGGGTGAGTTCAACCCGGGCAGTTACTTCGCCTTCGATCCGGTCACCGGCCGCCGCGTGCAGGAGGCCGCACCCGGGTGCAAGAACGTGCTGCAGGGCGAGGCCGCCGGTCCGCGTTGTGTCTGGGAGACCTGGATGAACAACGAGATCGACGCCGGCGCCAAATCCGAGCGCAACACCGCCTACCTCAATGGCACCTTCCTGGTGGGCGACTCGACCGAAATCTTCGCCGAGGCGACCTACACCGACATCGATCTGCGTGCCAATGGCGGTACACCCCGCAGCTATGGCACCACCACCGGTAACCCGACCAGCTGGTTCTCCCGCGATACCGGCACTACGGTCAACCAGTTCCTGTATCCCTACCTGGGGCCGAACAACGAGTACAACCACGCCAGCCCTGAACTGAAGGCGATGATGGGCGGCGTAGTTGGCCTGCAGTACCTGCTGCAGGATGCCGGCGCCAACTACTTCGGCCAGCGCAACACCGACAAGAGCTACCGCGTGCTGACCGGTGCACGTGGCAACATGGGTGACTGGAACTGGGAAACTGCTTTCGCCACCGCCGGCACGCACTCCACCACCTACCAGACCATCAACGTCAACCTGAAGGGCTTCGAGAAGGCCTTCGGCCCCTACTCGGTGGATCCGGGTACCGGGCGGGTGATCATTTCCGACCATCCGGCATACAAGTTCGGTGAGATCAGCGAAGCCAACGCAGCGCTGATCCGCGAGGCGTTCCCGACCTTCGACATCCAGTCCTGGACGCGCCTGCACACCCTGGACGGCAAGATCGAAGGCCCGCTGTTCCAGCTGCCGGCCGGTGAGATGCGCGCCGCGTTCGGCTTCAATGCCAGCCGCGAAACCTTCTACACGCCGGGCAATGCCGACGCAGCCGCCGGCCTGATCACCCAGCAGGGCGGCTCGTGGTTCGACGGTGCGCGCAACACCTATGCACTGTTCGCCGAAACGGTGGCGCCGATCACCGACAAGCTGGAACTGGATGCCGCGGTCCGCGTGGACAAATACCCGAACTTCAGCGCCAACGTCGCACCGAAGATCGGCTTCAAGTACCAGGCATTCGATCAACTGATGCTGCGCGGCACCTATTCGACCGGCTTCCGTGCGCCGAGCCTGGCCGAGTCCGGCAGCGGTGGCGTGTTCGCCCAGCTCGGTGGCTACCGCGATGAGGTGCGCTGTGCCGAGACCAACGCGATCGCCGACCTGTTGCGGCAGTCGCAGCGCGCCGGTGACGTGGACCTGGGCAAGAGCCTGGCCAACGTCGATTGCAGCCGCACCGTGGCCCGCATGACCCAGCCCAACCAGGACCTGAAGCCGGAGAAGGCCAAGATCGCCACCCTGGGCTTCGTCTACGAGCCGGCCAGCTGGCTGTCGGTGTCGGCCGACTACTGGTTCATCTACCGCAACGACGAGATCGTCGCCCCGGATTTCAGCCGTGATACCGACATCATCTCCTCCACCCGTTCGCCGATCACTGATGCCGATCGCGCAAACCTGGCCCAGCTGGCGGCGATGTGCGCCGACCCGGCCAGCGGTGTGAGCTGCCCCTCGGTCCTGCCCGGCTACAGCGTGGGCAACGTGGCCAGCGTGGTCGGCCAGTACAAGAACCGCGGCAAGACCCTGGTCGACGGCTTCGACGTGGACGCACGCAGCCGCTTCTCGCTGGGCGAGTGGGGCGGGCTGAACGTGGGCCTGGCCGCCACCATCGCCAATCGCAACCGCTACTACATGGATGAGGAAAGCGGCTGGTACTACGGCGACGTGGTGGGCTACTACAACAACCCGCGCCTGCGCGCCACGCTCAACGCCGACTGGACCTACAAGCAGGTGACCACCAGCATGTTCGTCAACTACGTGGGCGGTACCAAGTGGGCCCGTGACCGCGTGGATGAGGTGGATAACAACAAGGAGACCTGCACCGCCGGCTACCTGGCGCTGCAGGCCAGCAAGTGCGACGGCGCGCCGTCCTGGTGGACCGCCAACCTGAGCGTCACCTGGCGCCCCGACGACGCCTGGAACCTGAGCTTCACCGTCAAGAACCTGTTCGACCGGCTGCCGTTCTACGATCCGAACAGCTTCCTGGGTGACTCCAGCGACTACGCGACGATCTTCGGCCGTGGTTACAGTGTGACCATCGGTTATCGATTCAAGTAAGCAGGTTCGAGTGATCCAGCGCGCCGGTTGCGGCCGGCGCGCTTCCAAGAGGAGAGATGTTTGCCATGAAACGCAGGGAGTTCATCGCGGCCAGTGCCGCCGTCGCCGCCAGCAGCCTGTTGCCACAGACCCCGGCCTGGGCGCGCGGGCGCACGCTCCGCCTGGCCATGATCGGTACCGGCATGCGCGGCCAGGTGCTGTTGAAGGAGCTGGTGCGCCGCGACGATGTCGAGGTCATTGCACTGTGCGACATCGAGCCGATCATGCTGGGTCGTGCCGTGGACATGGTGACCAAGGCCGGCAAGCCTGCGCCGAAAACCTATGGCCAGGATCGCGACAGCAACGCCTGGAAGCGCCTTCTGGAACAGAAGGGCATCGATGGCGTGATCATCGCTACGCCGTGGGAATACCACGCGCCGATGGCGATCGCCGCCATGCAGGCGGGCGTGGCCGTAGGCTGCGAGGTGGTGGCCGGCATCACCCTGCAGGACCACTGGGATGTGCTGAAGACCCAGCTCACGACCGGCACGCCGTACATGCTGCTGGAGAACGTCTGCTACCGCCGCGATGTGATGGCCGCCCTGCAGATGGTGCGACAGGGCCTGTTCGGCGAGCTGGTGCATCTGCAGGCCGGCTACCAGCACGACCTGCGCGGGGTGAAGTTCAACTCCGGTGATCCCAGCCAGCCTTACGACAGCGGCGTGGAGTTCGGTCCCAAGGGCTGGAGCGAGGCACGTTGGCGCACCGAGCATTCGGTGGAGCGCAACGGCGAGCTCTACCCCAGCCACAGCATCGGCCCGTGCGCGATGTACACCGGCATCAACCGCGGCAACCGCTTCACCCATATCAACGCTTTCGCGACCAAGGCACGCGGCCTGCACGAGTACACCGTGGCCAAGAGCGGTGGCACCACCCACCCCAGCACCCAAGTGAAGTTCAAGCTGGGTGACATCGTGACCACCACGCTTGCCTGCGAGAACGGTGAGACCATCCTGCTGCAGCACGACACCTCGCTGCCTCGACCGTACTCGATGGGCTTCCGCGTGCAGGGCACCAAGGGTCTGTGGATGGACGTCAACCACTCCATCCACATTGAAGGCCGCAGCCCGCCGCACCAGTGGGAAGAGTTCAAGACCTACCAGGATCAGTACGAGCACCCGTTGTGGAAGCAGCATGCCGACACCGCGGCCAGCGCCGGTCACGGCGGCATGGACTGGTTCGTCATCCATGCGTTCGTCGAGGCACTGAAGGCCAAGGCGCCGATGCCGATCGACATCTACGATGCAGTGACCTGGAGCGCGATCACCCCGCTCTCCGAGCAGTCCATCGCCAATGGCTTCCAGACGCTGGAGTTCCCTGACTTCACCGCTGGCGCGTGGAAGCAGCGCAAGCCGATCTTCGCCTTCGACGGCACGTACTGATCCGTACACCCACGGTAGCGCCGGGCCATGCCCGGCGTTGCTGTGTGGACCGGTGTGCTCGCCCCTGTGGCGCTGGGCCTGCGCTCGGCGGCTGCCGGTTCCCAGGTCTCAGCGTGGAAGATCAGCGGCCTGCTGATTCTGGGGCCGTGCCGGTGGGCCAACAATCGATGGCCTGAGCAGGGAAAGATGGCGCGCCCGGAGGGATTCGAACCCCCGACCAATGGCTTCGGAAGCCACTACTCTATCCGGCTGAGCTACGGGCGCGTTGGGTGCTGCTACCGCACCAAACTTTGGTGCGGTCCCGCTATTCTATCCACTTTCCATGGATAAATCTTCCCACCTTGCTGGCCTGGATGGGGAGGGCGGCTGCGAGGCTCAGGAGATGGCGGCACCGCGGGCGAAGATCGCTTGATGCAGGCGGGTCAACTGGGCCCTGGTCCAGCGCTGGAAATCCGGCTCTACGAAGCGTGCGATGGCCCAAGACAACACTAGAACCAGCATGCAAGCCACCCCTAGCGCCAGCATCGGCGAGGCTCCCTGGGTCACCAGCAAGCGCATCATCACCAGACCCAGCGTAAAGTGCAGCAGGTAGATGGGATAGGACATCAGGCCCAGCAAACGTAGCAGAGAGGCCATCCGAACCGACACGTGCTGTCCGATGCGCGCGCCATAGCGGATTGACAATGGGATCACGGCGGTGAACACCAGGAAGGCCGCGATAGGTATCCAGGGTAGCCGCATGGCCATTTCCTCCTGACCGATCTCCGCCAACGCCTCGGCGCGTGGCAGGGCGGCACCTACGTAGATCTGGAGGCAGCACAGCACCAGCGTGGCAATGGCGAAGAGCGCATTGATGGCCCGCAGGCGGCCGACGGATGCCAAGTAGAAGTAGATGCCCATGGCGAAGAACACGCCATGCCAGGCCAGCAGCTGACGCTTGCCGCGCGCAAGACCGATCAACGACGACAACCAGTCGATGTCAGTGGCGTGGAACAGACTGGCGACGATAATGGCCGAGCCGCTGTACAGCGTTAGGAAAATAGCAAGCAGGTCGATGCGGTGGATGCGTCGACTGAGAATCATTAGGCCAACCAAGGCGTAGAAGATGATCTCCAGTACCAGCGTCCAGTACACACCCTCCATCCATGGGGCCTTCGGCAACAGTAGCAGCGAGCCAACGTAACGACGTAGCAGTTCGCTACCGGAGTACAGGTCTCCAGCGATACACACCAGCAAGGTGATCGTCGCGCAGATCCATAGCGTCGGATACAGACGGGTGATGCGACCGATCACGAACTGGTGCAGTGATGCCTTGGCCGCCGAGTGGGTAATTACGAAGCCGGAGATCACGAAGAAGATCTGAACACCAATATAGCCAAACCATGCCCACGACATCTGCGGGATGCTGTAAAGACCTTCGTGAATGAAGTACCCGTTGCTGCGCGGTTGCCAAGTGGAATACCCCAAATGGTAGATCAGGACCAGCATGGCCGCGAAGAAGCGCGACATATCAACCAATGGGTAGTAATTCTTCTGCATTTCCAGATGTCCGCCTGCGGAGTAGGTGCTCAGTGTGCCGTTAGGCCCAACCGCTGCTTGAGCTTCCGGGATAGGTATCCATGGAAATATGCGCGGATTTCGGAGTCGTCGATTTGCGGGGAACCGCTTGCGCGGGCGCTCCAGTAACCGCCTAGGTAATCACGGGCATCGGCGAAGCGACCATGCATGACAAACTTGCCAAAGCGTACTAGCGCATACGTCAATGTGTTGCCGCGGAAGTGGGCCGAACCGCCGTAATAGCGCTGCTTGGAACGGGCGCCGACTTCACGGGCTTCAAAAGTGGCCTCCTTTACGACACGAGCTTCCCAGCCATCGATCTCGGCGCGTGCCAGCGATAACGTATCAGCCGATGGGCCTATGATGTAACCGGACTGAACCATGCACGCACCGCGCCAAAGACGGCAGCTGCCCCGCACCCAGTCAGCAGCGTGCATAGAACGCCTGTCGGTTCCAGTATCACGACTGATTCCGCTGGCTATGCCCAACTTGGGGTTGCGATCAAAAGCTTCGATTAGTAGACGATAGTAGTCCGGCTCCGGAAAGCTGTCCGCATCAAGAATGCCGATGAGATCCTCATTTCCCAATTCCACGCTGCCGCGGATTTCGTCGAAACCACGTGACACGATGCGGGCGTACTTTTGACCGAGTGCGTACTCACCGGATTCGGTGTCTTCATTGAGCACGATGAGTTGCTCGACGTTGGCGGGCTTGGCCAGCGTCTGCAGCAGTTCGCGTGAACCGTCTGTGGATCCGTTTTCCACGATGACCCACATGGCAATGGCGGTATCCTGTGCGGCCACAGCTGCATACAAGTCAGGGATATTGTCTATCTCGTTGCGTAGTGGAGTGCTCAGGAAGATGCGGCGGCTCATTTCTGGGCCTCGGTCAGTGATTTGAGCAGGAATAGGTTCATCAGAATCGGGAACATCACTGGTGGGGAGATGATGCTGTTGCCGGTCAGCATCGGGCCGAACAGGATGACCATGGCCAGAGCCACTGGGCCTGCCTTCATGCAGCCGCGAGCGAGCAAGGCGAGGATCAACAGGCTCCCGACGACGCCATACTCGATGAAGAGACGGACGAAGTCCGAATGCGGATCCTTGGAAATGAAGTCAAATACACGGTTGCCATCACCGGTTGAGCCACCGCCCTGACCAAACAACACGATGGCCGAGCCGCTATCAAACTGCGCTTCAATCATGGCGATCCAATAGGACATGCGCCATGCGAAAGAGGAGCCTTGGTTACCGAACTGGTGGCTGCGGGCCTTCTCGACGATCAGGTCAAGATCGGACACTGTGATCTTTTCGAGCGCGTATTGGCCAAGGGGAGTCTGAAGTGCCATCACTACAGCCACTACAGCCATCGCTGCATATACCAAACGCGTAACGCTGAAGCGGAAGCTAAGGAAAATCATCAGCACGCCGGCCATGAATACGAACAGTGCGCCCGAGCTCTTGGATGCCACCAGCATGCCAAGAGCTGCGGCCAGGAAGACGTAAAGGCCACGTGGGCTGTATAGCCGGCTGAAGTGCAGATACAAGAAAGTGATCAGCACCGTTGCACACACATAACCCAAGTGGTTCGCATGCGGCATCAATGAACGGTAACGGTAGTCACCTGATAGAAAAGCGCCCGTTGCCAGATCAAGCGCGAACGGCAACAGTAGGAAGGCGAGGAAAAGCATCAATGTAAGTGCAATTTCCTGCACCCGTAGGCGATGTAGCGCATAAGCGAAGATCGCGAATGTGACGAAGCGCACTGCTTCCTGTGACTGTGCCAGGAAGGGCACCAAGGAGGGGAACAAGGCGCGGACGAGCACATAGGCGGCGATCAGGTAGAAGGCCCCGGAAAACCAGCCAACATTGAGTCGTCGCCGCAGCAGGCTGCCGTTGGCCGCCGCGAACACTATGGCAGCCAGAATGCCTAGCGAGTTGTGCAAGGTGGCTGCCACGAGAACCAGCAGCATGCCACCCACGTGTCCAATGCGCAGACCTTTGGCGCTGGGTGGGGCGACGGCGAATGTGCCGGACAAGCTACGGTTCATGGCGTGTCAACTCCACTATCATTGCCGAAAATCAGGTCGCGCAGGCCATTGATGAACCGGGCATCGGCATGAGGGGGCAACACTTCGCCGAGGGGGGCGCTGGATACTAGCTCATGATAGGCCGCATCGAGTTCATCGGCCTCCTGAATGAATCGCAGGAACGGACGGTCGGCAAGCTTGCGGGCCGTGGCCAGCTGGTGGTCATTGCGATGTTCGCCCAATGCGAAGCGGCGTGGCATCAGAATGGCGGGTTTGCCATAGGTCAGCGCAGAGATGATGGTGCCCATTCCCGCATGGGAAATGATGCAGGAGCAGGCCCTGATGCGCTCTTCAAAGTTTGCTTGGCTGATAAAACGCTGGTGTTTCAAGGTGGTCGGTATATAAGACGATGTACCAATCTGCGCGAAGCCTTGGATCCCGGAGCGTGCGGCCCAAGCATCGACGATACTCACTAGGCGGTCGAAAGGCAGCTGCGTGCCGGTGGTAAGGAAGATCACAGCACGGCTCCCAAATAGCGTGGCCCATCTTCGCTAGCTAGTTCCGGCCATTGCGTCAGCCAATGGTCGGCCCACCGGGCGACCTTCCGTCCAGCCAAGGAAAGCTCCTCGGCATTGGCGATGCTGTCTATCCAAATAGTGCGTGCCCCTAGTATTTTGCCTATCACCACAGCAACAAAACCAGGCGCGGCCCCAGTGGATATCACTACCTGCGGACGCTCACGTAGAAGTACTCGAAGCACCTGCAGGGACATCATGCCCAGCTTGATCTTACGGCTGAAATTGGCATCGATAACCGTATGGCAGCGATGATTGCCGATCGCATGCGGCGCGGGCTCCTGGGTTGTCACGAACACTACCTCAGCTCCCTCGAATGCAGGCGTGAGCCGGAGTAGTTGTACCCAATGTCCGCCTGCAGAGGCGACAGCCAGAATCTTCATGATGATCTTGAATGTTTCACGTAAAGGGGGCTCAGCTCAACGCTCCCCAGCCCGCGCGCTTGCCGATCACGCGGATGAGCAGGCGGCGGACGGCGGGCAGCGCGACTGATGCATTCACGGCTAGCCGGGTTGCAATGGTGAACAGCGTCCTCTTTTCATTCTGGGCCCGCTTGGCGTACAGGCAGGCATCGTCCATCTCGCCCGCGTACAGCGACTGGATGGCAATCTTTGCTGCTGCATGGGCGAGCCCAGGATGCGGACGGCGGAATAGCCCGGCCGACACCCCATACAGGTCGATCGCATCATGCCCGTCGCGGACGCGATCATAATGGCATTGCCGGGCGAACGTGGAGAACGCCTGTTGTAGGTAAAGTTTGGACTTGTTGGTGGATACGCCGTCGCCGGCGAAGTTACGCCGTACGTACAGTACTTCGGCCAGATTGGACATGTTCCAACCAGCGCCAGCAATGCGAATCCATAAGTCGCGGTCCTGTGCAAACATAAAGAAGGGTCGGTAGCCTCCGACCTGGTCATAGGCTTCGCGACGGATCATGACCTCACCATGGCTGAAGGGATTGCCTCCTTCCAGGAAGTCGTCCAGGAGAGCCGCCCCAGGCTTTCCATGGACACCTAGCGTCGTGATTGTACCGGCACTGACCGATTCGTGGCGGCGCAAGCAGCCGACCACGCCTAGTCGTGGATCGGCATCCATGGCCTTGGCCTGCAGTGCAATACGTTCGGGTTCGGACATGTCGCCTGCTCCCTGTATGGCGATGTAGCGGCCGCGCGACAAGGTGATCGCGTTGCGGATGGCGGCCACAAAACCAGCATTTTCCTGGTGTATGACCACCAACCGCGGATCGTTGTAGGTCGCAAGAATATCCCGTACCCGCGGGTCCTTGCTGCCATCATTGACCAATACAATTTCAAAGGAAGCAGCAGTCTGTGCCAACAGGCTGTCGAGCGTGTCCTTGAGGTAGTCGGGCCGGTTGTACCAGGCACAAACGATGGAAATCAATGGTGGGCGTTCCATCAGATCTCCTCGATGGAACCAGATGGCGTAACGTAACGCGCTTCAACGGCCATCGAATAGCCGGTCGCATGCGCCACGGAGTTCTTCACCAGCGCGATCAGCGCCAGCACGTCGGCTGCCGTGGCATTGCCGCCGTTGATGATGAAGTTGGCATGTTCCGGTGCGACGTAGGCACCACCTATGGCACGACCCTTCAGGCCCTGATCTTCGATGACCTTTCCAGGCGGTCCATATTGCTCGTACATCGCCGGATTGCTGACAAATACGGAGCCGCAGTTGGGTAGTTTTTGCGGGAACTTCATACGCCGGCTGCGCATGATGTCCAGCATCTCGCGCCTGCGCGCAGCGCGGTCCACGCCTGCCTCCAGCTCCAGTTCCACCTGGGCGATCACTTCATGTCGGGTCTGGAACACCGAGGTGCGGTATGCAAATCCACATTCATCTCTGTTGCGCTCGATCAGCTGACCAGTTGCATCCACTGAAATTACCGAAACAACATGCGTGCCAATACCTTTACGCTGGCTACCTCCGTTCATGCATATGAGGCCTCCAAGCGTTCCCGGAATTCCACAGGTGTGCTCGATGCCACCCAGGCCTGCTGCCATCGCGCGACGGGCCAAGCCTGGCACCCAAACACCGGCATCGGCACGGAGGTGGTTCTTCTTGATGGCCAGCGAAGAGAATTCGGGGCCAATCCGGATCGCAACCGCACGCAGGCCTTCGTCGGCGAACAGCAGGTTGGTGGTCGCTCCGATCACCACCGATGGCACGCCTCGCGTAGCGAGCCAGCCACGCAGACGGGCCAGTTCTTCAATGCTGCGGGGCGCAATCATAACGTCGGCAGTACCGCCAATCCGCCAGCGGCTGATGATGGCCAATGGGACATCGCGCTGTACCGCTCCCGGGAACAGGCGTGCCAGCTCGGAGGCGATGCCGCCCAGCTTGACCTTGTCCAAGTTCAGCCCCATCGAACGTCCGCACCCATGGCACGCAGCTTTTCGGCGAAGTCGACATAGCCGCGGGAGATCTGCCAGGCATCGGTGACGATAGTCTCGCCCTCAGCCGTCAGACCACACAGGGTCAGTGCCGCCCCTGCACGCAGGTCCAGCGCACGTACGACAGCGCCGTGCAGCACGCCACCTTGGCCATGGATCCGCAGCATGTCACCGTCCACGTTGTACTTCACGCCCATCTTCGCCATCTCTTCTGCGTAGCCATAACGACCGGGGAAGCGCAGGTCAACGATGCGCGATTCACCCCGGGCCCTGGCGCCCCACGCAGCCAGGATTGGCTGAACGTCTGAATTGATGCCCGGATGCGGTCCGGTACTGATCTCGATCGGATAGCAGGCGCCACCACGCACGATCAGCGAATCATCGCCGACATACAGGCGCGCGCCAGCAGACCTCAGGTGCGCCAGCACCACTTCCAGGTCGGCATAAGGAAAATCAGCGATTTCGATGTCGCCGCCGGTGATCACCGCTGCAGACAGCCAGGTGATTGCCTCCATGTTGTCGGCGATCACGCGGTGCTCGGTTCCATGAAGGGCATCAACGCCTTGAATCTCGATGTGCTCTTGGCCAAACACGGTGATGCAAGCGCCCATGGAATTGAGCATTGCGATCAGGTCGAGGATCTCCGGGCGGATATGCGGATTCCACACTCGCGTGGTGCCCTTGGCCAGGGTGCCGGCCAGGATTGCATTCTCGGTCGCGCCGGTGGAGCGCATCGGCAGGTGGATATCCGCCCCGACCAGACCATTGGGCGCTTCGGCATACAAATATGCGTCATCCTCCCAGACACGCGCGCCCAAGCGCTCCAGCAACATGACGTGGAGGTCGTACTTGCGCTCGCCCAGTTTGCAGCCACCGGGCAGCGGAACGCTCCCTGCACCCAGACGTGCGGTCAGCGCACCCAGGATCAGCAGGGTGTTTCGGATCGAACGGCCTTCCCATTTCAGCTGGCTGGCCAGCGACTCGCTTTCGGTAATCCGGATTGAATCAGTACCCAGCAATTCAGCGGATTTGCCCAATGCGCGCAGCATGTCCACATGCACCTGAGTGTCCAGCAGTCCTGCTGGGTAATTCCGCAGTTCCAGAGTATCTCGGGTCAGGATGCTGGCTGCCAGCAGACGCAATGCGGAATTCTTGGCGCCGGCCAGCGAAACGCGGCCTTCGAGGCGGGACTTTCTGACATGCAGGACAGCGGCGTTGCTCATGGGTTCGTGTGCTCGGATGAGGATTCTGTGGAGTCTTTCTGGATGATGCGTGCGGGGATGCCGACAGCGGTAGCGTTGTCGGGGACGTCCCGGGTGACGACCGCGTTCGCGCCGATGATGCAATTCCGCCCTACGGTGATACGGCCGATCACCACTGCTCCGGCGAAGATCGTGGTGTCATCACCGATAACGGGGTAACTTTTTGATCGCCAGTCGCCGCTGCGCGCACCACCGAGGGTTACGTTCTGGAAGATCTTCACGTTCTCGCCGATCACCACCCCTTCACCGATTACTACGCCGGTAGGGTGCTTTAGATCGAGCGAGACCGGAAACGTTGCTTTGTGCGAGATGAACAAGCCGTGCTTGCGCGCCAGTCGGCCTTCCACATAACGGCCCAGTAGCGTGTTGCCGCGCATGCGTGCGTGAATGAGCGCCCGGAGGTGCCAGCGCACACGTGGCTTGGCTCCGCCGAGCCACAACAATTCAATAAGGCGAAAAGGATTCTTCATAGGTCTCAGCTGCGCCCGTCACGGCGGGCTGCCGCGGCCGCGCGGTTGACCACGTGCAGGATATACAGAGTAATGAGCAGGTAGAACGTGAACAAGAATGCGCTCAGTACGTATACGAATTCCTTGGGCGAAAGTGCCAACCAGAGGCAGGTTTGGTAGATGACTAGTAGGCCAATGGCACGCACTACATTGATCGAAAGAAATGCACCCTGTGCGTTATAGATGTTGAGGATCTGCACCAGTGGTGCAGACGTCAACTGCAGTAGGACGAAGGGTGCCAGAATCGAGGCATACATGCCGGCTTCGGTCCACCGCTCACCGAATGCCATATGGAAAAGCGGCTCGCCCAGCAGCATCAGGGCCAGGGTGAGCGGCAGGCCGACCAAGAACAGCTTTTTCTGCACTGAGTAGGCAAGGACTTTGATGCGAACTTCCGACCCCTTCGGAAGGCGTGCTATCTCACCATAGAATGCTTGGCCTACTGACTGGCCAATCAGGTTGCCGGGAATGGCCAGAGCCATCAGCGCCAGACCAAGCTGGCCCGTAGCGCCGGCACCGAACAGTGCCGCGGCGAAC
Source organism: Stenotrophomonas sp. STEN009 (assembly GCF_056760395.1). Taxonomy (NCBI): domain Bacteria; kingdom Pseudomonadati; phylum Pseudomonadota; class Gammaproteobacteria; order Lysobacterales; family Lysobacteraceae; genus Stenotrophomonas; species Stenotrophomonas sp. STEN009. The sequence goes on from NZ_JBRRES010000003.1 coordinate 44,936, forward strand.
ATTGCCGGTGCTTGGGTAGAGAACGCCAACAGGAATTGCGAAGGTAGACGAAATGCCGGAAAGCCACGGTAATAGCGGGCCAGCAAGAGCATTGCATCGCGGCTCACGCGATGGACATTTCCCTGAAAGTCTTTCCGGAAGCGCAGCGTGAATGAACTGATGCCGCCACTTTGTTCTACCAGATGCCCGAACAGCAAGCCAAATGGTTTGAGCCCCGCCAGGCCCAAGCCAATCTTGACCAGTACGCCCATTACTGATTGCACGACCTTGGTCTGGGAAATTGCCTTGTAGGAGCGACGGCGCGTTGCCCACAGACTCAGGCCCTCGTACACGGCCACTGCGATGGCACCCAGAATCACCAGCCACCACCAAGGTGCCAGCACGTCCATGGACATCCAGCCCAGTACAATGTCGCCGAAGGCCCAGAACAGCAGCGCTATCAGCGCAGCCATGATCAACATCAACAGGCCGGACAGCACCATCAGGTTGGCTGCCATGCGATCGGAACGGGGCAGTGGCACGGCGAGCACGTAGCGGAGTGTCAACATGGGGGCAATCACTGCCACCAATGCGCTATAGACCGCCAACACCCCGTAGTCGTCCGGGCTGTAGATGCGGGTCAGCAGCGGGATGGTCGCAATACTGACTAGTCGTGCCGTCCCCGTGCCAAGCGCCAGCGTCAGCATTCCACGCACGACGCCGCCAGATTCACCGCCGAAAAGCCGTTGGCGTATCCGTGAGAATTTCATGGTGATTGCTGATTGCATGAGCGGGCCCCGGTCTTACGAGGTGCGCTCTGGGTAGAACTGGCGATACCATGCGGCAAATCGCTTCAGGCCGGTAGCCAGATCGGTCTTTGGTACGAAGCTGAAGTCCTGGGTGCTATGCCGTATATCGGCATAAGTGGCTAGCACGTCACCCGGCTGCATGGGCAGCAAGTTCTTCCGTGCTTGACGGCCCAGTGCTGCCTCCAGCAGCGAGATCATTTCCAGCAACTGTTCCGGGTTGTTGTTCCCAAGATTGTAGACGCGGTGCGGTGTTTCATCGTCGGCCGGCAAGGGAGCGCCTTCAACCAGCGTCTGTATGCCATCGACGATATCGTCGATGTAGGTGAAGTCGCGCTTCATGTCACCATGGTTGTACACATCGATGGAACTGCCGCTGGTGATAGCATTGGCAAACTTGAAATACGCCATGTCCGGGCGACCCCAAGGCCCGTAGACCGTGAAGAAGCGGAGGCCGGTAATCGGGAAACGATACAAGTGCGCGTACGTCTGGCACATCAGCTCGTCGGCCCTCTTGGTCGCTGCGTACAGAGAGATCGGCGCATCGACGCGATCTTCAGTCGAGAATGGTTGCTTGGTGTTTGCACCATATACCGATGACGAAGACGCGTAGACCAAGTGCTTCACGCCGTGGCGGCGGCAGCCTTCAAGCACGGTCAAAGTACCGGTCAGGTTGCTGTCCACATAGGCGAACGGATTATCGATGGAATATCGGACGCCAGCCTGTGCACCCAGATGCAGCACCGCGTCAAAGCTGTGGTCGTTGAACAGTGCGGCCATGCCTTCGCGATCGGACAGATCCAGGCGAATGAAGGAGAAAGCGTGACGCCCATCGAGCTGCGCCAGGCGCGCTTCCTTCAGGCGCACGTCGTAGTAATCGTTAAGGTTGTCGATGCCCACGATTTCGTGACCGCTATCGAGCAGCCGCATCGAGGAATGAAAGCCGATGAAGCCGGCTGCACCGGTGACAAGAATTTTCATGCAGGACTTACCGTGAGGGCCGGAAGTTATTATCAGTCGGAGCCGAACAGGTCGCGGGTGTAGACCTTGCCGGCCACATCGCGCAACTCGTCGGACAAACGGTTCGCCACGATTATGTCGGCCTCCGCTTTAAATGCAGCGAGGTCGTTCACTACGCGCGATCGGTAGAAGTCGGATGCGTCGAGCACCGGCTCATAGACAATCACTTCGATGCCCTTGGCCTTGATGCGCTTCATCACGCCTTGGATGGCCGAGGCGCGGAAGTTATCCGAACCGGACTTCATTACCAAGCGATAGACGCCCACGACCTTCGGCTTGCCTGCGATGATGGTATCGGCGATGAAGTCCTTGCGCGTGCGATTTGATTCCACAATAGCGTGGATCAAGTTCTGCGGCACGTCGCTATAGTTGGCCAGCAACTGCTTGGTATCCTTGGGCAGGCAGTAGCCCCCGTAACCGAAGGAAGGGTTGTTGTAGTGTGAGCCGATGCGCGGATCCAGGCTCACGCCGTCGATGATCTGGCGCGTATCCAGACCGTGGGTACAGGCATAGGTGTCCAACTCATTGAAGTAGGCCACACGCATCGCCAAGTAGGTGTTGGCGAAGAGTTTTATGGCTTCAGCTTCGGTGGAGTCAGTGAACAGGACGGGAGAATCCTTGCTGACAGCGCCTTCCTTCAGGAGCTCGGCGAATGTTTCCGCGCGCTTGGAGCGCTCGCCGACAATGATCCGGCTCGGGTGCAGGTTGTCGTAAAGAGCACGCCCTTCACGCAGAAATTCAGGCGAGAATATAATGTTCTCCGTGCCAAAACGCTCGCGAAGCTCCGCGGTACATCCGACCGGCACGGTAGATTTGATGATCATCACGGCATCGGGATTGATCGACACAACATCGCGGATCACCGACTCGACCGAGCTTGTGTTGAAATAGTTCGATTGGGGGTCGTAGTCGGTTGGCGTTGCAATGATTACAAACGAAGCTCCCGCATAGGCCTCGCGAGGATCCAGCGTGGCACTGAGCTGCAGGGACTTGTGGGCCAGAAAATCTTCGATTTCCCTGTCCTCGATTGGAGCCTTGCGATGATTGATGAGCGCAACTCGCTTCGCGTCAATATCCAAGGCGACCACTTCGTGGTTCTGGGCCAGCAGAACTGCATTGGAGAGGCCAACATAACCCGTTCCGGCCACGGCAATTTTCATTCGCAAAATCCTTTTGGTACAGCGCACAAGACTGGTTCTGAGCGAAAGATCGAACGCTACTGATTCGCGAACGATGTGCCTGCAATCGCGCAGGCGTGGGCGATTGCCCGCGCCGCAAGTCCGACGTGTGGGGGCCAGCCTTGCAGGGCGTAGGGGATGCTACTACACGGGACCGGCGATGCCGCCAACCTGAAATTGCCAGTTCATCCGGTATCCATGCGCGCGTTGCCAGGGATTTGCGCAGCAGCGGCTGAGCAGACGCCTGCCATCTGGCCGAGACTGACCGGCGAGGTTGAAGGGGGTGGCCCATTCAGGGGTGTCTGTCAACATGGGCTCTATCGGGGGGGCTTGGCTATGTACCAAAGTTGGTATGGGTCTTGCATGCGTGCTTCCCCCTGATTCCATCTTAGCAATTCGAGGCTCGTTTTCAATCCTGAACGAGAGTGGATTTCATTCATTTGAATCGTGGCCTGTCTTTTGCGAGGGTGCTTCTCGTTCCTTTGGCCCTCCCGTTCCCTCGATGCGTTAGACTGTCAGGCTGGGCTGAGGTGCATTGGTCAGCGGTGCCTGTCAGTGCCGTAGAGTAGAGTGCGCGGTGCCGACAGTTTGCCGGCAGCAGGGCCTTGGCTGGCCTAGCAGCGCCATCCGGTATGGCTGTTCCAAAAAACAAAGTGGATGCGATGACGAGAAAAGCGGAATCCCGAGTGGTCAAGGACGACGAGATAGACTTGCGCGAATTGGTGGGTGTGCTCATCGACCGGAAGTGGCTGATCCTCGGAACTACAGCTCTGTTCTTTGCTGTAGGTGTCGCCTACGCGCTGTTGGCACCTCCAGTTTTTCAGGCGCAGGCAATGGTGCAAGTCGAGACAAAGGCCCCGGCCATCCCGGGGTTGTCCGATCTCGGGGCGCTTGGCGGCGGCACATCTGCGGCGACTACCGAAGTCGCGTTGCTGACTTCTCGTACCGTGATTGGTAGTGCAGTCGATAGCCTTCAACTTGACACGGTGATCGAAGCTTCGCGCTTTCCGCTGATTGGTGGCTTCATCGCACGCCGTTACAAGCCTGATGCTCCAAACCTGGTTGCGGCCCCTTGGATGGGGCTCTCCAGCTATGGTTGGGGAGGTGAAGAGCTCAAGATCCATAGATTCCAGGTTCCACCAGCCATGGTCGGTGCTGGCTTTGTCGTGGAGGCCTTGGAGGCTTCTGGCCAGTACAGGCTGCTTGACCCGGACGGAACCGAGCTGCTCCACGGGAAGGTGGGAGAGCTTGCCCAAGGACATGGGATTTCCATCGAAGTCGAGAGCCTCCGTGCGAACGCGGGGATGCGTTTCGACGTTTTGAAGCTTCGCCGACTGGACGTCGTCAATCGTCTGCAAGAAGGCATCAAGGCGACCGAACAGGGCAAGGATTCTGGAATTCTGCTGCTTACATACGAAGATCAGAATGCCATCCGTGCGCAAGGTGTAGTTCAGAACGTTGCGGAAGCTTACGTGCGCCAGAACGTCGAGCGCAGCTCCGCTGAGGCGGCTTCGCAGCTGCAGTTCGTGCGAGATCAGCTGCCTACGATCAGGCGTCAGGTTGAGCAGGCGCAAGCGGCCATGAGCGCGTATCAGTCTCGCTCAAATGCCGTTGATATCACTTTGCAGACCAAGGGATTGTTGGAGCAGGAAGTCGCGGTGGAGGGGGCAATCCAACAGCTGCGACTGAAGCAAGCTGAAATGGATCGCAGCTTCACCCGGGAGCACCCAGCGTACCGCGCGCTCATGAAGCAGATTGGTGACCTGGAAGGACGGAAGGCAGGTTTCCAACGTCAGGTCGGCCAGCTGCCGGACACCCAGCAAGAGCTGCTGCGCCTGACGCGTGACCTTCAGGTTAGCAATGAGCTGTACACGGCATTGTTGAACCAGTCGCAGCAATTGGATGTTGCTCGTGCCGGAGCTGTCGGCAATGTGCGGATTGTTGATCCTGCGATGGTGGACACCGCCAACCCGGTCAAGCCGCAGAAGAAGTTGATCGTGCTTATCGCGACTCTGCTCGGCGCCTTTCTCTCAGCAGCATTCGTCTTCCTCCAGCGCATGTTGAACCCGGGCATCGAAGACCCGGCCGACATCGAGGCCCTGGGCCTGCCGGTCTATGCGGCCATTCCGCTCAGTGTGTCCAACACCCTGCCCAAGCTGCGCAAGGGCAAGCACGGCACGCGCGTCGTCGCCGATGGCCGCCAGCACCTGCTGGCCGTCTCCGCGCCGGCTGATCCGACCGTGGAGGCACTACGCAGCCTGCGTACAAGCCTTCACTTCGCCATGTTGGAAGCGAAGAACAACATCCTGACCATCTCGGGTCCCCGCCCAGGCGTTGGCAAGACGTTCGTTTCTGCCAATTTGGCGGCCGTGATCGCACAAGCGGGCCAGCGCGTGCTGGTCATTGACGCGGACATGCGCAAGGGCACCCTGCACAAGATCCTGGGTGTGTCGCACCAGAAGGGCTTGTCAGACGTGCTGGGCGGCAAGCTCAACGTCGACGACGTGATTCATCCGGTGGCTGGTCTGGACAACATGCACTACATGGTGCGCGGCGATATTCCGCCGAACCCGGCCGAGTTGCTTATGCACCCGCGCTTTGCGCAGCTGCTTCAGGACATGTCAGGCAAGTACGATCTGGTGATCGTCGATACGCCGCCGATCCTGGCCGTGACCGACCCGGCGCTGGTCGCCACCCACGCTGGCTCGAGTCTGCTGGTCACCCGTTTCGGCGTGAATCAGGCCAAGGAAATCGAGCTGACCCTGCAGCGTTTCGAGCAGAACGGCGTGCAGATCAAGGGTGCGATTTTCAATGCGGTCGAGAAGCGCGCCACGGGCTATTACAGCTATGGCTACTACGAGTACAAGTCTGACGACAAGGCTTGATCTTCTCGCGGGGCAGGACACCGGGGCCCGGTGCGCGCAGGCGCATCGGGCTTCGTCTTTTCCAGGCCCGCGTCGCTGTCCCTTCAGCGCAGGAGTATCCTATCCCCATGGCCGATACCCCCCTCACTTCGCCGCATTCGCCGGCGACGCCGCGCTGGCGGCATTACTGGAGTCTGATGCGCGCGGATCGTCCGATCGGCACGTTGCTGCTGCTGTGGCCCACCTGGTGGGCGCTGTGGCTGGCGGCAGGCGGCATGCCGCCGCTGTGGACCCTGTTCGTGTTCACCGCGGGTGTCTGGCTGACCCGCTCGGCGGGGTGTGTCATCAATGACTACGCCGATCGCTGGCTCGACCCGCATGTGGAGCGCACCAAGGCCCGTCCGCTGGCGACGGGGGCGATCAGCGGCCGTGCCGCGCTGGTGCTGTTCGCGGTACTGATGCTGGTGGCATTCGGGCTGGTGCTGACCCTGAACGGGCTGACCATCGGCATGAGCTTCATCGGCGTGTTCCTCGCCGCCAGCTATCCCTACCTGAAGCGCTATACGCACCTGCCGCAGGTCTACCTGGGCATGTCGTTCGGCTGGGGTATTCCCATGGCATTCGCCGCGGTCCAGGGCGATGTGCCGCTGCTGGGCTGGCTGCTGTACGCCGGCAACATCCTCTGGTCGACCGCGTATGACACCTGGTACGCCATGGTCGACCGCGAGGACGACCTGAAGATGGGCTCGCGCTCCACGGCGATCCTGTTCGGGGATCTGGATCTGGTGATACAAGGGGTGCTCTACGCTCTGTTCCTGGCGACCATGGCGCTGGTCGGTGTGCGCGCCGGCCTGGGGAGCTGGTACCTGGCCGGCCTGGCGGTGGCTGCGGCGCTGGTGATGTACGAATTCTGGATCTGCCGCAACCGCGAGCGGGGGCCATGCTTCAAGGCATTCCTGCACAACAACTGGGTCGGCGCGGCGCTGTTTGCCGGTGTCGCGCTGGATCTGGGATTGAGATGAGCTTGCTACGCTGAGACGAGCGTTGCATGATCACTGAGGCATAGACATCGTCCGGTAACCTGCTTGCCATGAAAGAACATTTCTCTCCATTCTGGAATGGCTTCATGGGCCGGTTTTCTGTGCTGGTGCTCATACCCGGCATTGCCCTGTTCACCCTCCCGGCATCAGCAGTAGCAGCTGAATTCCGGCATCCAGGGATTCTTAATGACCACGCCGGCCTTGAGACAACGCGCAGGTCACTGATGGCAGGCGACGCGGAGAAGTTGAGGATGCTTTCCGATATGAAGGCTTCTCCTCTTTCTGCACTCAATTACGATCCTTCGCCGGTGGCTGCAGTAGTCTGCGGTCCGCACTCCAAGCCGGACATTGGCTGCAAGGCCGAGGTTCGTGATGCGCAAGCTGCATATACCCAAGCGTTGCTATGGATCTACGAGCGAGACAATCGGCGGGCTCGCAATGCGATCAGGATCATGGATGCTTGGTCCGCGACTTTGACTGGAGGGCATCAAGGTAGCAATGCTCCGTTGCAGGCAGCATGGGCAGCACAGTTGTGGACACGTGCGGCAGAAATAATCAGGTATTCCGGCAGCGGTTGGTTGGAAAAAGACTCCCGTTATTTCGGCGGTTGGCTGCTCGCACAATATCTTCCTGATATTGATCGCATGGGTGCCTGTATGAATGGAAACTGGCAGGCCAGTGCAATTGATGCCAGGATGTCCATTGGTGTCTACACAGATCGTCGAGACATATACCAGCGTGCCGTCGCAGACTGGAACGCGCAACTTCCGGCTTATATCTATCTCCGCAGTGATGGTGCGATTCCAAGGCAGATGCCCGGTTGTGGTCGGCCGGTGCGGCAAGCGTGGTATGGCCAGAAGGTATTCAAATCCGGAATGGTTCAAGAAATGTGCCGTGACCTGCGCCACACTGCATTCGGCTTGGCGGCATATTTGAATGCGGCTGAGACAGATCGTATCCAAGGCGGTACGCTATATGCCTCTGGCAGGGAACGCCTTGGTGCAGCGCTGGAATTTGTTACTGAATATGGATCAGGCCAGCAGGTTCCTGCTTGGCTGTGCGGAGGAAAGTTGAAGTCCAATCTTGATGGAACGCTTGAAATTGGCTTCGCCCAACTGCACGGACGCATGGGTCTGCCCATGCCTAATACTCAACGATGGTTGCGAGATGAGGCGCCCTCGGCAGGGACAAAACACTTTCTTTGGGAATCAATGACCCATGGTAGCGAGGTGCGCGCCGCCAGGTCGCGAGTGGTTGAAAATAATGATTCTGTAGAGGATTGATGCCTCCGCTATTATCCCAGCCTTCTGTGGCTTTAGTCCTGAGCGGCCATGATGGGCAGGATCATGTCAGAGCCCTCCTGCACGATAGGGCGGCCCTCCTACGACCAATAGGCGACTGACAGTCCCCGCCGCGAGGCCGAGAATCGAGCCATCGAACCTGGGAGGGTAGGTGATGGCCTCGACGGCAGCAGTACAGGATGGCTGGATGGCGCGCGCAGCGCTGCGCTCGGCCTCCTGGGCGGAAAAGTGGTTCCCTGATGCCTACGTGTTCGCGGTGCTGGGCGTGGTCATCGTCGCCCTGGCAGCCATCGGCTTCGGTTCCACGCCGCAGACCACGGCCAGTGCCTTTGGCGATGGCTTCTGGAGCCTGATTCCGTTCACCATGCAGATGGCCTTCGTGGTGATCGGCGGTTATGCCGTGGCCACCGCGCCTGTGGTGGCGCGCTTCATCGAACTGCTGGCGCGGGTGCCGCGCACGGGGCGCGGTGCAGTGGTCTATGTAGGCCTGGTCAGCATGCTGGCTTCGCTGCTCAGCTGGGGCTTCTCGCTGGTGTTCGGCGGTCTGCTGGTGCGTGCATTGGCGCGCCGGACCGATCTACGCATGGACTACCGCGCAGCGGGTGCCTCCGCCTACCTCGGCCTGGGCGCGGTCTGGGCGATGGGCCTGAGTTCTTCGGCTGCGCAGCTGCAGGCGAACCCGGCCAGCATGCCGCCGGGGCTGGTGGAGATCACCGGCGTACTGCCCTTCACTGAAACCATCTTCCTGTGGCAGTCGATCGTGCTGACCGCGGCGTTGATCCTGGTGTCACTGCTGATTGCCTGGTTGACCGCACCGGCGGCTGGCAGTGCGCGCACCGCTGAATCGTTTCCCGGTGCGGCGCAGGCCGAGCCTGAGCCGCTGCAGCGCCGCACGCGCCCCGGCGAATGGCTCGAATACAGCCCACTGCTGACCGTGCTGCTCTCGTTGCTGGCCTTCGGATGGCTGTTCAACGAGTTCGCCAACAAGCCGGTGGTGACCGCAATCGCCAACCTCAATACCTACAACTTCCTGTTCATCTCGCTCGGCCTGCTGCTGCACTGGCGTCCACGCAGCTTCCTCAACGCGGTGGCCAAGGCGGTGCCCAGCACGACCGGTGTGCTGATCCAGTTCCCGCTGTATGGCGGCATCGCGATGATCCTCACCCACGCGGCCGGCGCCGATGGGCAGACGCTGGCGCACCGGCTGTCCAGTCTGTTCGTGCATATCGCCAGCACCGATACGTTCGCTCTGGTGATGGGCGTGTACTCGGCGGTCCTGGGCTTCTTCGTTCCCTCCGGCGGCGGCAAGTGGATCATCGAAGCACCGTACGTGATGCAGGCGGCGAACGAACTGAAGGCGCATCTGGGCTGGGCCGTGCAGGTGTACAACGCCGCCGAAGCACTGCCGAACCTGATCAATCCGTTCTGGATGCTGCCGCTGCTGGGCGTGCTGGGCCTGAAGGCCCGCGACATCGTCGGCTTCACCTTCATCCAGCTGCTGGTGCACATCCCGCTGGTGCTGGGCCTGCTGTGGTTGCTAGGCATGACGCTGGATTACGTGCCGCCTGTGATGCCATGAGGTGCTGCGCCCGCTGCGCGGCCGGGCCGGGCCGGCGCCGCTGAATAGGTCACAGCCTCTGCGGGCATGAGCACATGCCGAACCCGCATGAATCCTTCAGCCGCTTGCGGCACAAGGGGCCACGCCGGTTCATTCACGCGCATGCACATTTCTGTAGCTGCGTCACAACGCATGGTTAACCCACCGCTGCAGACGATGGCCGCAACCACCGCATTCCGCGAGTGGCACTGGAGACACCGCAATGGGCCAGCACAATCAGAACCAGCAGAACCAGCAGAACCAGAAGCAGCAGGATCAGCAGGATCAGCAGGGGCGCGGTCGCGATCAGCAGCAGCAACAGCAGCAGGAACAGCAGCAGCGCGGCCAGCGCAACCAGCAGCAGGGCGGGCAGGACGAGGAAGAGTGACCCTCGCGTCCCTGTCCAGCATCGCTTGAAGCCCCGCCTTGTGCGGGGCTTCTCATTCCAGTGTGCCGATCCGCTCCAGCACGGGCGCCGCCGACATGTCGTTGGGATTGGTACCCGGTACGCCCTGCGGTACGTCCATGCCCATGCTGCGGTAGAGGTCGATCCAATGCCGGGCGATCTTCCCGGTCTGCGGATTGCGGAAGTTCATCGGCTGCAGCGCGAATACATGGTGGGCACGGAAGGCACGTTCGATGAAGTCCGAGCAGTAGTAGCTGTCATCGTTCGGCACGTAGGAGGCGTTGTAGGGCCTTCCAAGCAGGGTACGCGCGGTGGCGACGGCGTCGCCGATGGCAGCGTTGTGCGGTGCGCGCAGGCGGTAGACCACGATCTGCCGCAGCCGGGCGCGCGCGTCCTGCTGGAACGTAGCCAACGTCTGCCGGCGCGAGCCCTTCTCGTCCGCATGCAGCACTTCCCAGCCCTGCGTGGTGGCGGCCACCAGACCCACATGATCGAAACCGGGATGAGCCTGCGTACCGGTCGCATCATCGATGGCAGCGCTCAGGCCACTGTCTCCTGCGGTGACGAACAGCAGGTCGCCCTCCTGGAGATCCACGGCCGTCGCCGCGGCAGCGGGCAACAACAGGGCGAACAACAGCAGGATGCGACGCATGGCGGGTCCGGCAACGGGAGGGTGCGCCATTGTAGGTTCCTGCACGGCACACGGCCCGTTCAGCCCCGCCGATGCGGTACGGCGCGTACCTCCCAGCCCAATTCCGCATCCCGCAGCTCGCCCGCGGGTACATCTCCCAGAAGCACCTGCAATCCCCGTGCGTTGGGCAGGTCCTTCTGTTCGGGGAACCAGCGCCGGTCGGCGGCAACGACGATCAGCAGGCCTTCGTCATCGCCCATCGGTGCGAACTGGGCCGAGGGCGCGCTGATCGGTTGCAGGCCGAAGCGCCCGGCGGCCTGCAGGCGCACCGAATCGACATCGTGGCTGGGCAGGCCGACTTCGCTCAGGCAGGTCATCTCACTGCCATGGAAGGCGCCCTCCTGCGGACTGCAGGGAAGCCGGCGCCGGCCGATCAGCTCCAGGATCAGTCCATCCGGGCCGGTGAAGTACACCGACTGCGATTGCCAGCTGCTTTCCAGCGCGAAGTAGTCCAGTCCTGCCGGGTTGCGCTGCAGCGGCGTACGCTCGCGCAGCCAGGTCATGGCGGCCGCGAAACGGTTGTCCGGCACGTTGAAGGCTAGGTGCACGCCGCCAACCGCGACGTCCTCGGCCAGCCGCAGCTCGATCGTGCTCCAGCCGATGTGGATGCGGTTGCCGCTGACCGGCAGCTGCAACACATCGCGGAAATAGGCCGCCACCCCGGTGACGTCGGATACCGGCAGGGTGAGATGCAACAGACGCATGGTCTCTCCGCCTCGAAGCGTGCGCTGACAGTGTAGTGGCACGGGCCTTCGCGCGCCGTCGTCATCCGTGCAACACGGCGTCGCGAAGCGCTATGGTCGCGGCTTCAGGGCGGCCTCGAAGAACCGCTGCGCCTCCGCCACGGCGCGTGCATGCGTCTGCGCTCTTGGCGTCTGGCTGCTGCACAGGGCGGGCAGTCGCTGCTGGCCCAGCGGCGTGCATTCGGACAGGAAGTCGTAGTGGCCGACACCGGGCAGGACATCCAGTCTCGCCTCCGTGATGGACGCCTTGGCGACCTCCGCGTTGGTGGCTGCAGGAGCGACCGTGTCCGCCGCGCCCTGGATGATCGACACCGGTTGCCGCAGCGCCTGCAACTGCTGGGGCGGGAACGCCTGCATGATCGCCGGTGCCATCAGGAACACGGCGCGCACCCCCGGGACCGGGCGGGCATCATCGGCGTGGGCCATCCACGGCGCCAGATCCGCTGCTGCCGCCGCGGCCTTGCGAGCCTCCAGGGTGTGCGACGGCGCCTCGCTCTGGGGCTGGCACACACCGTCATCCGGATGGGCTTCGCAGAAATCACGCAACCGCCGCAGGTCCGGTCGCGCCCCCGCCGCCAGCAGGGCCGTGTAGCCTCCGGCCGAGAAGCCCATTACACCGATCCGCTCCGCATCCACATGCTGCCCCAGCTTGGGATCGGCCTGCACGGCGGCCAATGCGGCGCGCAGATCATCCGCACGCAGCCAGCTCAGCATGCTGCCCTGCAGGGTCAATTCATCCATGCCGTTGTTGCCGGGATGGTCGACGGCGATCACCAGATAACCAGCGCGCGCCAACGCGGTGCCCAGCCAGCCCATCATGCGGGCGCCGCCGCCGTTGCCATGCGAGAGCAGCAAGGTCGGCAGGCGGCCACCGGCAATGGCGGCCTCCGGCGCCGCCTGGCCCACCACGAACAGCGGTGCATCGGGCGGACCGATACGCAGTGGCACTTCGCTGCTGCCCGCCATAGCCGGATACCAGACGGTGTAGCGAAGCGTATCGCGCTGCTGCGCGTCGCGTACCGCAGCGCTGGCCACGGTGGTCACCGCCTGGTGTTCGCCGGCCAGGCCACTGCCGGGGACGCCGGCGAGCGACACGGGGGCAATCAGGACCAGGCCCAGCAGCAGGTGCATCAAGCGCATCGCACGACTCCTTTCAGTGTGTTGCATTCATCAGGGGTGGGGGTCCACGGGCAGCCAGATCTCCACACCGCCATTGCCGCTGTGCTCGTCGAAGCGGGCGTCGTAGCGTTCCAGGTCCGGCGCCGCGGCAAGACTCAATCCGGAGGTGGGCAGATAGTGATCCAGCAACCAGAACCAGGTGGCGCGGATGGACGAGATGTGGCCGTCATGCCAGGCCACCAGATAGCGGCGCGCGGGAATCTGCAGGCGCTGCCAATGTGCTGGAATCGAGGTCAGCGCGGCGCTGGGCAATGCGGCCAGGTAGGTGAATCCGCCGTCGTCATCGCTGTCGTGGCATACACCAAAACTGACCGGTGCGGGTTTGGGCCACTCCCGGTTGAGCTGCGCCCATTGGCCAGGGATGGCGCCACTGCTGTGGCGGGTGTGGCGCATGCCGATTCCGGCCACCTGGAACGAAGGCGTGTCGAGCAGGCGCGGTGCCACGCTGCAGGCGGTGGGAACGTCGTCCACGCGCGCCGCCTGCACCAGGTCCAGATCCGCAGTGCCGGACTCGCGCACCCGTTCAGGGGTCTGCCCGAACTGCTCGCAGAAGGCACGGGTGAACGCGGCATGCGTGGAATAACCGGCGTCCATCGCCACCGGCAGGATTTCGTCGGCACCGTCGGCCAGCCGCTGCGCCGCCATGCTCAAGCGGCGGCCGCGCAGGTAGCGCATCACCGACGTGCCGGTGCGCGCGTGGAACAGACGCGACAGATGGAAGGGCGACAGGCCAGCGGCAGCCGCGATATCGGCCAACGCCAGCGGACGGCCCGCATGGGTTTCGATGTACCACAACGCCTTGCCTGCCGCGCTCATCCCGCCATCCCCGCTGCACTGTCCGGCACAGTAGCGGATCGGCTGCCGCTGCGCTTAGCAGTTCTTGCGCAGTGGATGGCTGACATGGGGGAGAGCACCGGGCCGCCGGTCGACTCCGGCAAAGTCCCCGGCCGGCCGGGAGAGCCGGCCCGCCGGGGATACCACACAACGCTTTACCACCTCACTTGGTTTCTTCCCACTGCACGACGTCGGGCTCGGCGGCGCGGATGCCGGCGGTCGACAGCAGTCGTGTGGTCGCGTCCAGTGCGGCGTTCACCGATGGGTACTCGACGATCGCACGGCCGGAGGCCTTGGACACCTTCACCACGGTGCCGCCGGTGGCCGTTGCCGCGCGCTGTGCGGAGGCTGCATCGGTGAAGAAGACCTTTACCCGGGAGGTGGCCACCACCGGCGCGCCGTCGCTGGAAATGGCGGCAGCGAACTTGCCGGCACCAGCATCCAGACGTGCAGCGGCACCGGTGCTGCTGGCCTCGGTGGAGCGCTTGCTGCGGGTACCGGTGGCGGGCGCCGGTGCGTCGGTCGAGGGCGTGATGCGGAACTCACCGCCCTTGGCCTGCTGCACGGTGGCCGACGGCGCCAGCTGGAAGCGGGTCGCGCCCACGTTGAACGCGCGGCCCGTGGCCCTTGCCTTCAGTTCCTGTGCGTCCACGGCAGACAGGCTCCGGGCTGTGGGGGCCTGGGTCGAGCTCTGCGCCCAGGTGGTAGAGGAGATCGCCGCGACGGCGAGGGTGGTCAACAGAATGGTCGTCTTCATCATCAGTGCCCCAGAACGCGGATCTTGAAGAATTCGAGGCTGCCGCGCGACGCTGCGTTCGCGGACTGCCCCATGTCGGTCACTTCCAGGGTCCAGGTGCCGTTGCCGGTCTCATCCAGGAAGGCGTTGCTGGACAGCAGGTCCCAATTGGTGAAGTTGCGCTGGATCGCCACGGAACCCGACAGGCCGGAGCCGATCGAGGTGAACGCCGGTTGCACCACGCTGCGCGTACCGCTGGGCGAAACCAGCACGAACTGCAGCTGACGGGTGTTGCTGTGATTCACCCGGAAGCCCAGCTGCACCGATTCGACGTTGCGTGCGACATTGGCCAGCTGCACCGTCAGCCGCGCTGCCGCAGCGGAGGTGTTGCCGATGGCGACCCGGCGCGTGGTGTTGCGCCATCCGCTGTCCACCAGCGGGCCCAGCGACTGGAAGTTCTCTGCAACCTGCACCGCGCGCGCTGCGTTGACCACGCCGAAGCCGTACCAGTTGCTGTAGGCCCGGTTTGCAGCGTTGACGGTCCAGCCCGGCACCAGCGTGCGTCCATCGGCGAGTGTCACGGCAGGCTGGTTCGGGTGGTTGCGGGTGGCCGTGGTGGCCAGGATGTACTTCACGTCGCGGTACGTCAGGTTGGGATTGGTTTCCAGCACCAGCGCCGCCACGCCCGACACCATCGGCGCCGAGGCCGAGGTGCCATTCATCTTGGCGGTGTAATTGCAGGTGCTGTCGACAGCGGACTGATTGCCGTCCAGTGTGTTGCGCAGGCTCGTGTTCTTGTTGCTGCCCTGCGCGCAGCCGGTGACATCGGTGGTGACGATGGCCGGATCGTAGCGGACGGCAGGCTGGCCCGGGACGACCTGCCGCTGCCAGCCGTACTCGCCACCGAATGCGGACACCCACAGCGCGGCACCGGTGGACGAATAGGACGAACGCACGCCGTCGGCGCGCACGGCGCCCACGGTGATCACATTGAACAGATTGTTGCGGGGGTCGCGGCCGGCAGGCACGCAGCCGGTGCCGCGGTTCTTGGTGTCGGTGGTGCAGACATCCTGCGTCTGGCTGATCGATGCGTTGTTGAAGTTGTTGCCGGCGGACTTCACGTAGATGCCGCCGCTGCCGCCGCGCGTGCCGGACAGGGCCTGCTCGTACGCGCGGATATCGTTCTCGCTGAACGCGAACGGCAGGTTCGGGTTGCCCGGGCCTGCGCCCCAGCTGTTGTTGAACACCTGCACGTCGGCGGCCTCGGCGCCGTCCCACCACGAGTACTCGATGTTGGCCGTCTGGCTGCCGCTTGCATCGGAGGCCAGTACGTTGAAGCCCTTCAGCGTGGCCGCCGGGGCCACGCCGCGCACGCCCACGCCGTTGGCGCCCACCGCGCCGGCAATGCCGCCGACCATGGTGCCGTGATTGTCCACATCCGGAGCGGAGGGGGAGGGGTTGTTGGAGTTGTTGGCAAAGTTCTTGCCCGCCACGGCTGCCACATTGGCGGCCAGGTCCGGGTGGGCGATCTGCAGGCCGTCGTCGACGATGCCGATGATCACCCCTTCGCCGCGGATGCCATTGCGGAACAGCCCATCCACGTTCAGATCATTGCCGGCAACCGGGCGCGTGTCGCCCTGTACGGCCTGTCCGGTGTTGAGCAGATGCCACTGGATCCCGGCCAACGGATCGGCCTGCTGGGCCTGGGCGGTCACGGCCAGGCTGCCCAGTACCAGGGCAGTGGCCAGGGCCAGCCGCGCGGAGCGCGGTGGCGCGGAGTGGTGCGTGTGTCGCTTCATACACGAATCCTTCTGTTGTGAATCGGCATGGCAGGACGGCGGGACGGAATTGCCCCATCGCAACGAGCCAAACGCGACACAACTGAGAACCCCCTACCTCTTCACGGCAGCAATCTGCAGATGTGCCGATTGCGTCACAAACACTCATGCCCCGCGGTAATGACGACTGCGCATTCCTGTTGTAAGGCCGAGCCTGGCCTCGTCGCAGAACCGAAGGCTCATCGCGCGCCTTCACCACCGACTGTGCTACCAAGGCCCCTGCACTTCCCCGCAATGGAGCAGGACGATGGTCAATCCGCTGGCCCAGGCCCATCGTGGCCTTGGCACGACGCTGTTCAGCCTGTTGAACCCGATCCCGTTCGGCTTCTTCGTCGGCGCCCTCATCTTCGATGCCATCTACCTCAACTCTGCCGAGGTGATGTGGGGCAAATCCGCGGCCTGGCTGATCACGTTCGGCCTGCTCATCGCCATCGTGCCGCGACTGATCAACCTGTTCGCCGTCTGGCGCCGGGGCAACACTGCCACGCGCATCGACCGCCTCGATTTCCTGCTCAATCTGGTGGCGGTCGCCCTGGCCATCTGGAACGCCTTCGTGCACAGCCGTGATGCGTATGCGGTGGCCGTTCCCGGCACGATCCTGTCGGCGCTGACCGTTGCACTGATCGGTCTTGGCCATGTCCTGTTGTCACTGCAGCCGCCGGTGCTGCAAGGAGGCCGTCATGGTTGATCGCATCGTGCCTGCTGCAGGCGGGCTGGTCCTGGCCGCAATCCTGTCGGCGTGTGCCGGCAAAGCCGAATATCACCCCAGCGAACAATCCGGTGCGCATCCGCCGCTGCCGGCGCCGGAGAACTACCTGATGCCGCCCATGCAGGTACCGCGCGGGGTGGGCTGGGCCGTTGGGCAGGCGCCGTCGGTGGCCGACGGACTGAAGATCGAGCGCATCGCTGCCAACCTGCAGCACCCGCGCCGCCTGCTGACCCTGCCCAATGGCGATGTGCTGGTGGTGGAAGGCAACGGTCCGGGCACCGAGCCGGTCACCACCCCCAAGCAATGGATTGCCGGCAAGGTAAAGGCGCGCTCGGGCAAGGCCGGCAAGGGAGGCAACCGGGTCACGCTGCTGCGGCGCGCGCCTGGCACTGCCACATGGAGCCAGCACGTCTACATCGAGGGCCTGCATTCGCCATTCGGCATCGCCCTGATCGGCGACACGCTGTACGTCGCCAACACCGACAACATCATGAAGTACCACTACGTGCCCGGCGAAACGCGCATGTCCGACAAGGGCAGCGAATTCACCGACCTCCCCAGCACCGTCAACCACCACTGGACCAAGGATCTGCTGGCCAGCCGCGATGGCAGCAAGCTGTACGTGGGCGTGGGCTCCAACAGCAACATCACCGAAAACGGCCTGGCCATCGAGTACCGGCGCGCGGTGGTGCTGGAGGTGGACGTGGCGACCAGCGGCAGCCGCATCTATGCCTCCGGCCTGCGCAACCCCACCGGCCTGGACTGGGAACCCAGCACCGGCAGGCTGTGGGCAGTGGTGAACGAGCGTGACGAGATCGGTGCCGACCTGGTGCCGGACTATCTCACCTCGGTACAGGAACATGGTTTCTACGGCTGGCCGTACAGCTACTACGGCCAGCATGTGGACGAGCGTGTGCAGCCGCAGCGGCCGGATCTGGTGGCCAAAGCGATCCGCCCGGACTACGCCATCGGTTCGCACGTGGCACCGTTGGGGCTGCTGTTCTATACCGGCCAGGCACTGCCGGCGAAGTACCACGGCGGCGCCTTCATCGGCGAACATGGCAGCTGGGACCGCTCTCCGCTGAGCGGCTATGAAGTGGTGTATGTGCCGTTCAAGGATGGCAGGCCGACGGGGCGTCCGCAGACCGTGGTCAGTGGCTTTGCCTCGGAGGACGAGACGACATTGAGGGGCGCACCGGTGGGCATGGCCATCGACAGCGAGGGCGCCCTGCTGGTGGCCGACGACGTCGGCGATGTGGTGTGGCGTGTGTCGGCCAGGTAGCTCTGCAGAGTCCAGCCATGCTCGACTGCTCTGGATCTGGCTTCTGTAGGGCCGAGCCCATGCTCGGCCTACGCGCGCAGCGCTGGGTTTCCGCGTACAGGTCGAAGAGCAGCCGAACGTGGGCTCGGCTCTACAGTTCCGTGGTACCGCTGCGGATCCCGCTGAACACCGATTCGGCCGCAAACCCGACGCCGCCCAGCAGCACGCCGAAGTACGCAACCGTGGCGACCAGGAAGGCATAGCCGGCCGCCACCGCCGCGCCATCACGCTGGATGAAGCCGATGGCGAAGGACATCAGGGCAAGTGCCGGCAGCGTGTTGCTGAAGGGAATCGGCCCGGCCGGCGCCATCAGCAGCAGCGTGGCCACGATCAGGGCCAGGTTGTTCAGGCGCATCATTCTCTTCGAGCGCACCATCACCGCCAGCCGCATCGGTCGCGACAGGCGCTCCATGCGGTGCACCCACTTCAGTGCGCGGCCAAGGTTGGCCTTCAGCTTGTCGGTGGCGATCTCGCGACGGGCCAGCTTCTGGGGCACCCACAGCGGGCGGTTGCGCACCCGGCTCAGGCCGATCAGCAGGATCGAGGCACCGAATACGGTACTCAGCCCGGGAATCGACACCGGAATGATGAAGATGGCCGAGAGCAGGATCACGATCAGCAGCAGGCCTTCATCGCCCAGCGCGCCGAGCAAGGTGCCGACGCTGACCTGGTCACCGGGCAGCTCGTCGATCATCTGCTCGATCTGCTGGGCCAAGGGGGCGCTGTCGTTGGTTTCGGGGGCACGGTAGGTCATGCGTCGCAAGCTTCTCCAGGGAAGGGCGGTCAACGGGCCGTCCTGCGGTGTGGGACGCACAGGCTCTGGCAGTATCCCGGCCAACGTGGGCAAAGAGGTGAACCGGGCATGAGGGGGTAAACTGGCGTGCCCCGCATGAGTTGAACGCAATGGACATGGGCCGCAGGCAATCGACCGTCGAACTGGTCGCCATCGACATGGATGGCACCCTGCTGGATCCCACCCACGCGCTCACCGCACGCGCCAAGCAGGCTATCGCGCAGGCGCGCGCGCTGGGCGTGCACATCGTGCTGACCAGCGGCCGCCCGGTCCCCGGCCTGGCGCCGTTCCTGCACGAACTGGGCATCGATGGCAACGACGACTACTGCATCGCCTGCAACGGCGGCCTGGTGCAGCGCATCGGCACGCGTGAAACGGTGGTCGAGTACCCGCTCAGCTTTGACGATTTCCTGTTCTGCGAGCAGGTGGCGCGCGAACTGGGCGTGCACTTCCAGGCGCTGGACAGCCAGCGCATGTACACGCCCAACCAGGACATCAGCTATTACACGGTGGCCGACTCGCACCTCTCGCGCATGCCGCTGTCGTACCGCCGAGTGGCCGACATGGATCCCACCATGTCCTTCATCAAGCTGATGATGATTGATGAGCCGGAGGTACTGGATGCGGCCATTGCGCGGTTGCCCAGTGAGCTGACCGAGCGTTTCGCGGTGCTGAAGAGCGCACCGTTCTTCCTGGAGGTGTTCGATCATCGTGCAGGCAAGGGCCCCAGCCTGCAGAAACTGGCGGAGCACCTGGGGATCGACCGTGCCAACGTCATGGCCATCGGCGACCAGGAGAACGACCTGACCATGCTGCAGTACGCCGGCACCAGCGTGGCGATGGGCAACGCGATCGATGCGGTGAAGGCCGTGGCGCGCTTCGAGACCACCACCAATGCCGACGAGGGCGTGGCACGCGCGATCGAGCGCTTCGTGCTGCGGTAGGGTCCGCGGCGGTAGGCCGTCTCCTGCGTCGACGCAAGGTTCACACAATGTTGCCGCGTCATGCTTCCTGGCATGGCCCAGTCCGATTCCGCCCAACCACCGATCCGTCCGGGCGTCCGAGCATGCCCGCGACCCGCGCCCTGCGCTGTGCCCGGGGTCGATCTCGACGCCGAATATCAGTTCTGGCAGGTCTATGAGCGTCTTGTCCGCCCCCTACCCGGCGGGGGCCTGCGGCGGGCCTGGCTGGTTCTGCAGGCGGTCTACCGCACCCGCCTGCGATTTCCTGCGGACACCCAGGAAGTCGCGCTCGCGCGGGTCATGTTCGGCAGCAATACCACTGCCGAGCGTTCGGCCGAACTGCAGGACCTCTACGGTCTCGTCAGTCGCCGTCTGGCAGCCGTCGCTGCCCGGGGTAGAGGTGCCTCGCGCAGCGGGGCAGGCGATCGCGCGAGGACCGGACCCCGCTGATGGCCCGCGGCATCCGGCGAAGACATCCAGCCCGGCGTGATACTCGGTGGTACTGACCTGGAACAGGCCCAGCAGTGAGTGGAACAGGTTGTCATGGCTGAACACCCGCGTAGCCGCATCGCGGCGCAGGCACACAGGATCCAGTTCTGCATGGGAGGCGAACTGCGCGGAGAACCACATGATCATGGGCACCTGGGTCTGCTCCTGTGGCGCGATGAGGTAGGGCGTTCCATGCAGGTACAGGCCGTGCTCGCCGAGTGACTCACCGTGGTCGGAAACGTAGATCAGGGCCACATCGCGGTCGTCCGAGTAGGACTGCAGCAGGTCGATCGCACTGCCGAGCATGCGATCGGTATAGACAAGCGTGTTGTCATACGTGTTGACCAGCGCTTCATTGCTGCACTTCTGGATCTGGTTGCTGTCGCAGGTTGGACTGAAGACACGGGCGTCTGCGGGGTATCGCTGGAAGTAGGTGGGGCCATGGCTGCCCAGCGGGTGCAGAACGACGAGGCCGTCGCCCTGCATGGCTTCGATGCGCGATGACAGCCCGTGAAGGAGGATTTCGTCAAGGCACGTGCCATCGTCGTTGGTACACAGGCTGTCGACCTTCAACTGTCCCATGTAATCCGTCGGCACCCGCGCACACACGCCCTTGCAGCCGCCATTGTTGTTGTCACGCCAGACCACGTCGACACCGGTCTTCCTCAGGATGTCGAGGACGTTCTCCTGCGACGCGGCCCTCTCCGCATCGAACCGTGTGCGCGGCATGGATGAGAACATGCACGGCAGGGAGATCGCGGTGGCGGTCCCACAGGACGATACGCTCTGGAAGCTGATGACGTTGTCCTTGCGCGACAGCATCGGGTTGGTGGGTCTGTCGTAGCCGTTGAGCTGGAAATTCCGGGATCGGGCGGTCTCCCCTACGACGAGGATCACCAGCCGGGGTCGGGGGCCCCGTGCACGCACGGCGTCGTCGGCCAATGTGCGCAGCGGCTGGAGACGGGCGCGGTGGCTGCTGCCGAGATGGCCATAGGTGTGCCGCACGATGTTCAGTGGCAGTACCTGTTCCCTCAGATAGCGGTTGTTCCGCAGCAGCGATGAATAGTCCTTGTAGAAGCCCAACGCAATGGTGACGAGCACCATCATCGTGGCAAGAACGTTTGCCAGCCACACCAGGGAGGATCGCAGCGGACGGCCGTGATTGCCCGTCCGCATGAGCAGCAGGATGCATGAGGGCAGCACGCCCAGCAGGAGGACGGACAGCACCAGCGGGAGCGAGAAGTAGGAAGCCATCTCGGCCTGATTGGTCTCCAGCACGTTCTGCACCATGCTTCTGTCGATCAGTACGCCGTAATGCAGCATGAAGTAGCTGGCGGCGCTGCTGACGATCAGCAGCAGCGCCAGAAGCGGCTTGCGCAGCAAGGGCAGCATCCCGACGGGTGTCAGCAGGAGGTTGAACAGGCAGAACAGCAGCAATGGCAACGAGCCGATGAACAGTGCGCTGCGAAAGCCATGGATCTCCACGATGGACCACAGGCTCTTCCAGAGGGCCATGTTGCCCGCCGTTGCGAAGAACGCGGCCGAGAGCCAGACAAGCGTTACCGGATGTGGCCGATGCCACGTGAAGCAATCGCGCACGTGCAGATCCTGCGGAGCCAGAGAGGCGCGCAGTATCTGGACGCGTTCATCAGGAAGTTGTCAGCTGCGGATGCGGACCCAGCAGGATCACCGCCCATACCAGCGCGACCATCACAAGCACCACGCTCTGCGCAGCGCTGCCCATGTCCTTGGCGTTCTTCGACAGGGGGTGGTACTCGAGCGAGATGCGATCGACCACCGCCTCGATGGCCGAGTTGAGCAGTTCAACCACGAGGCTCAGCAGGCTGACGGCCAGCATCACGGCACGCTCCACCGCGCTGATGTCCAGCACACAGGCCATCGTCATGAGCAGGCCGTGCAGGACAAGCAGTTGGCGGAATGCTGCCTCCCCGCGGAATGTGGCGATGAAACCGTCGCGTGAGTGAATCAGTGTGTGCAGGATGCGTCGGAATCCGGTTCTGCCGTGTCGGTACTTGCCGTCACCCTGCGGTGCGTGCTGCTGCATTGTTGACCTGCCTCTCCATGAAAAGGTGGCCAGAATGTGGCGGGCAATGTCAGCAAAGTGTCAGGCACGCGCTTGCGGCGAGGACAGGTGAAGCAGGAATCGGCACCCCTGAGCAGATGTCTCCACCTTCATCTGCCACCCAAGGTGCTCTACCACGCGCTGCACGATGGACAGCCCCAGCCCTTCGCCATCCTGGCGTGCGCTGGGAAGGAACCTGCTGAACTGGGCAGGGTCGATGGTCGGGGGCAGGCCCGGACCGGTGTCGGCGATGGCCAGCTCGCCCTCCCGCAGGGCGATGCGGACCTCGCCCTTGTCGGTGTACTGGCAGGCGTTGCGCAGCAGATTCCACACGACGCAATGCGCCAGCTCCGCATGGGTGACCACAGTGACCTCCTCTGGTGCATCCAGCCGCAGTGTCACGGGCTTCCCTGCGAGCCAGGGTGCACAGCGTGCCATGCACTCCTGGACAATGGCACGCAACGGGACGTCGGTCAGAGAAAGGCTCGCAGGGGATCTGGAGAGCAGCAGCAGGCAGGTCAGCTGGCGCTGCATCTCCTGTGTGGTCCGCAGGATGCGGTCGGCGCTGGGCAGCAGATGGCTGTCGGGCGGCAACTGGTGAAGCAGTGTCTCGGCCGCGCCAGCGATGATGGCCAAGGGCGTACGCAGCTCGTGGCTGGCGTCTCCGGCAAAGCACCGCTCGCGGTGCAGGAACCGCTCCAGCTCATCGCTATGCTGGGCAAAGGCACGCGCAAGAACGCCGATTTCGTCGCGCGCGTCCTGGTACGGGAACGGCTTGGATGTGCGCTGCACCGCCTCGGAAAGTCGGGTGATCGGAGCGATGACGTGGGCCGACGTCAGTCGCCCGATCCAGTAGGCGCACAGTACGCAGGTCAGGATGACCAGTGCGGCGAAGGCATTGATCAGGTGTTCAAGGTAGGCATAGTGCTCGCCGTCCTGGAGCAGGTAGTAGCGCTTGCCCTCGACGTCGAACACCCGCAGGTGCCACTCGTTGGGTGCGGGCTCGCCGTGGTAACCGGGACCATACTGGCGCAGCACGGTCGGCACGTTCTCCTCGTCATAGAGCTGACTGTCATGCGTGACCACGCGTGGTGATCCAAGGCGGATCGCATCCTCCAGCCTGCGTACCTCGCCATCCTGCGCCCGTGAGACCGCCGAGGCGCGTACCTCGTCATAGTCGACGAGCTCGACCACGGCGATGAAGCACATGGCTCCGGCCATCAGCAGCACGAAGGAGACCGTGATGCGCGTCCGCAGCGACATCCGTTGATAGATCGACGTCCACGCCGTCGGTCCTGTTGGCATGACCTACTCCGGTTGCCCGGGCGCGGGGTTGGAAAGACGCCAGCCTACGCTGTGTACCGTTGCGATGAGCGGGTAGTCGAAGCGCCGATCCACCTGCAGGCGCAACTCGTGGATATGCGTTCGCAACGCGCCACTGTCAGGCGGCTCGTCACCCCAGATCAGGTACTCCATCTCCTGCTTGCGCACGACGGCCGGCGCCGCCCGCACCAGTGAAACGAGCAGTTTGTGGGCCGTCGGCGTAAGGCTGATCGCCTTGCCGCACCGCCATGCCTGCGGCGAGCGCGTATCCACCTGCAGCTCCTGCCACGCGATCACCGTGTCCACCTGCCGGCCCTGGGCTCGACGTACCAGGGCCTTGATGCGGGCATCCAGCTCGGCCAGTGAGAACGGCTTGACCAGGTAATCATCCGCACCCAGGGCAAGGCCCTGCACCCGGTCGTCCACCTGGTCGCGCGCGGTGAGCATCAGGATCGGTATGGGGTTCTGGAACTCCTGCCGAAGCCTGTGGCACAGCGTCATCCCATCGAGGCGGGGCAGCATCAGGTCCAGCAGAACGGCGTCATAGTCGTTCTCCGTCGCGCGGCGCAGCCCGCTGGCGCCGTCCCGCGCATCGTCCAGCACGTAGCCCAGTGGTTCCAGGAACGCATACAGATTGGCTACCAGCTCGGGATTGTCTTCAATGATGAGCAGGCGTGTCATGGGCCGCGCGCATGAGGAGACATGAAGCCCGAACTTTGGCCGATCCACCGACGTTTGCCAAGCCTCGTCGCCCGTTCCGCCAAGGGCCCGCACGCCGTGACTGCGGCATGAAGCAGCTGCGCATGTTCTTTTTCATCTCTTGAGCTTTCGCCTATCGTGTGCGGTCCAGCGGGCATCGACAGACGGAGGAAATCATGGAGACCAGACGATCGGCGCGCCTGGTGATCGTCGATGAAGACGGAAGGCTTCTGCTGTTCCGGTACCACGACGAACACCACGCGCCCTTCTGGGCGACCCCGGGCGGTGAACTTCTGCCGGGCGAGAGCTATCTGGACGCGGCGCGGCGCGAGCTCCGGGAAGAAACCGGACTGAACCTGCAGATCGGCAGGCTTGTTGAGGAAAGGGACGCCGTCTATGCGGTCGCCCGTTCGACACCCGCGCGATGGCTGGAGACGTATTTTCTGGTTCACGCTCCCGCACAGCAAGCCATTCGACGTGACGGCTGGACAGAAGAGGAGAACGCCACGATCACAGACTGGAAGTGGTGGCGCGCAGAGGAAATGAGAGAGCAGCCTTCCTGCGTGTTCAAGCCGGAATGGCTGCCGGGATTGCTGGAGCGGCTGCGGTCATGACGCAGCATCACTGGCTCGCCTTCCCCCGATCCAGCTGTCGATAGCCAATCGCCTCGGCCAGATGTGCGGTCTGGATGTTCTCGCACCCGGCCAGATCGGCAATCGTGCGTGCCACGCGAAGAATGCGATGCATCGCGCGCGCTGACAGTTGCAGGCGCTCGATGGCGTGTTCCAGAAGATCCTGGTCGGCCTCGCTCAACCGCGTGCACGCGCGCAGCGCAGCGGGCGGCAGATGCGCATTGAGTCCCCCGCGCATCTGCTGCCGCGCATGCGCAGCCTCCACCCGCCCGCGCACCGCATCACTGGGCTCGCCCAGCGGCGTGCTCTCACGCAGCTCCACCGCATCCATGCGCGTCACCGCGATGTGCAGGTCGATGCGGTCCAGCAACGGGCCGGAGACTCGGGCGCGATAGCGGGTAATCCGCTCATCGGTGCACAGGCAACGGTTGCTGCGGTCGCCGGCCCAACCGCAGGGGCAGGGGTTCATCGCCGCGACCAGCTGGAACCGCGCCGGAAACATCACGCTGCGTGCAGCGCGGGCGATGCGGATGTGGCCCGATTCCAGCGGCTCGCGCAGGGTCTCCAGCGCGCTGCGGTTCCACTCGGGAAGTTCGTCCAGGAACAGCACCCCATGGTGCGCCAGTGATATCTCGCCGGGGCAGGGCGGATTGCCGCCGCCCACCAATGCCGCAGCGCTGGCGCTGTGGTGTGGCGCGCGGAACGGTCGTTGCCGCCATCGCTTCGGGTCCAGCCCTTCGCCGCTGACCGAGGCGATGGCCGCCAGCTGCAAGGCATCGATCTCGGTGGACGCCGGCAGCAGCCCGGGAAGGCGTGAAGCAAGCAGGGTCTTGCCACAACCGGGGCTGCCGATCAGCAGCAGATGGTGCCCGCCGGCCGCAGCCACTTCCAGCGCGCGCCGTGCATGCACCTGCCCGCGCACATCGGCCAGATCCGGCAGCGGCAGGGGCGTGGTGTCCACCCGCTCAACCTGCGGCAGCAGGCGCGGATTGCCCAACCCGGCGCAGCATTCCAGCAACGTGCGGGCCACGCGCACGTCGGCGTGTTCGGCCAGCGCCGATTCGGCCGCATTCCCCGGTGGGACCACCAGGATGCGGCCCGCTTCGGCCGCCGCGATGGCGGCGGGCAGCGCGCCTGCAACCGGGCGCAGCTCGCCGGTCAGGCCCAGCTCGCCCAGGAACTCGTACGGCAGCAGCGACTGCGGCGGGATCTGGCCACTGGCGGCAAGAATGCCCAGGGCGATGGCCAGATCGTAGCGCCCACCTTCCTTGGGCAGGTCGGCGGGCGCCAGGTTCAGGGTGATGCGCCGTTGCGGGAAATCAAAGCGCGCGCAGAGCAGCGCCGCACGTACGCGTTCGCGCGACTCGCGCACACTGGTTTCGGCCAGACCGACGATCTGGGTGGCGGGCAGGCCACCGGAAAGATGTACTTCCACCCGCACCAGCGGGGCCTCGACCCCGGCGCGGGCACGGCTGTAGACCAGGGCCAGGCTCATGTGTGCTTCCTGCAGAGAGAGAGGCTCGATGGTGCGGCCGTCACTCTGTCCGTCGCCATCAGGCATTGCTGGCCAGGCGCCTAGGGCTTTGCTGCGCAAGCTGGCGCTCAGCGACGTGCGCCTGCGCCGCATGGTCCGCTTCGATCCGGCGATAGAACCGGACCCACGCGAACCTGCTGAGCGTGCGACGCTGATCGACGACTGCCTGAGCAATGTAGCGTCGTCCAAAGCACTGGCCGAGGCATCGGTGTTCATGCGACAGTCGATGGCGAATCATCGCGTCGGCGACTTCGCTGATAGCAAGCAGTTCGCGAAGGGAACGTCGTATGAAAGGCCGCAACCTCATGTATTCCAAATGAAGAGAGGCAAGAAGAATGATTGACCGGATGAAGTTCGAACTGCCCGGAAAACCGGCCTACTGGGTTGCCGTCGGCATACTCTGTGCCCTGATCGGCCTGGGCATGGACATGAACATGGGGGGCATCGTGCTGTCAGTCGGCGAACCGGCCAAGTGGGGTGGCTTCGGCGCATTGATCGGCACCAGCGTCGGTCTGATGGCGGTATTCGGCAAGCGTTCCGCGCCACGCTGACCGCGCAACGCCGAACCGGCGCGTATGCGGCGGGTGGTGTCCATGCGCGACGGGCGCCGACCTCCTGATTTTCGCTAGCAAGTGGCGGCACCGTGTCGTCGGTGCTCAGCTGGTTGAAGCTCACTTCATCGAAGCTGCGTGGCACGAGGCGGGTGGGCATCGGGCACGCTCGCGGGCGGGTATGACCGTCGGCCAAAAGCAGATAACCACTGAGCATTTCTGCATTGGGGCGCGGGCGGGGTTAATGAATGTGCGATGTCTGGTCCACCGATTGCGGCTGGCATTGCTTCCCCCACTACCCGTACAGCCCACGATGACGACAGCTCGTTCTTCACTGCGCCCGCGATTGCTGGCGTTGGCGGTGTTGCTTGCCACCGCGTCTCCCACACTTCATGCACAGTCCACCACCGGCGCGATCGCCGGACAGGCGCCGGCCACCGCCCAGCGCATCTTCGTTCGCAGCGATACCGGCCTCACCCGCGAGGTGACGGTCGATGGGCGAGGCCGCTTTACCGTCGGCCAGCTGCCACTGGGCCGCTACGTGGTGGAAGCACGCGATGCCGAAGGGAACGTGCTGCAGACCCGCGAGGGCATTTCGCTGACGGTAGGCGCCAGTACCGAGGTGTCCTTCGCTGACGTCACCCGGCTGGACGGTGTGCAGGTCAGCGCCGACCGGGCAGCGGCTGCGATCGATGTCAGCAGCGTGGACTCGCGCACGGTGATCACGGCCGAGCAGCTGCAGCGCCTGCCACTGGGTCGCTCGGCCGAGGCGATCGCGCAGCTTGCGCCCGGGGTCAACGGCAACAGTGGCAATGGCACCTATGCCGGCCCGACCGGTGCACAGCTGGTGAGCTTCGGCGGTTCGTCCGCTGCCGAGAACGCCTACTACATCAATGGCTTCAACAGCACCGATCCACTGCGCGGTCTGGGTGGCCTCACGCTGCCCTACGGCAGCATCGACCAGCAGGAAATCTACACCGGTGGCTACAGCGCCAAGTACGGCCGTTCCGATGGCGGCGTCATCAATGCGGTGGGCAAGCGCGGCACCAATCAGTGGCGATTCGGTGGCCAGGTCACCTGGGAACCAGCGTCCACGCGCTCGGACAAGGACGATGTGCGTTACCCGGGCAATGGCGCGCTGTATTCACCGGAAAGCCAGGACCGCGAGTGGGTGACCACGCAGAGCATCTACGCCGGTGGCCCGCTCCTGGAAGACCGGCTGTTCTTCTTCGGCTCGTACGAGCTCGAGCGCCGTGAGGGCACCGACGTCAAGAATGTGGAGGCGACCAATGCATACTCCCGCTATGAGTACGACCGCCCGCGCTGGTACGCCAAGCTGGACTGGAACATCACCGACAACCACCTGCTGGAACTGACCGGAGCCTCCAGCCGCAATGTCTTCCGGGGCGATAGCTTCGCTTACGACTACGACACGCTCACCCGCGGTGCGCAGCGTGGCAAGGAAGACACCACCAAGACCGGTGGCGACCTGTGGACGGCCAAGTACACCGGCTACCTGACCGACCGGCTTACCGTCAGCGCGCAGTATGGCGAAATGCGTACCGATGACTACATCGGCAACCCGGCCTACGACGGCAGCCTGACCTACATCAGCAGCGCCACGCTGCAGAATCCGGCGCTGAACGGTGGTACGCCGATCACCAATGCGCAGACCACGTCGCTGCTGGTCAACCCGGATCGCGGCAACCGCACCAACAACCTGCGACTGGATGCGAACTACAGATGGGGCAACCACAGCATCACGGTCGGCATCGACAACCAGAATGCCCGTGCGCTCAACCGTGGCTCGGTGGCCTCCGCCGACGGTTACTACTGGATCTATGGCCAGTCCAACCCGAACGTGCCCCTCAATACCGGCCTGGGCGTGCCGGCCACCGGCGGCATCCGCAATGGTGAGGACGGCTATTACGTGCGCCAGTACATCTACAGCGCACTGGCGTCGGTACGCGCCTCGCAGCGGGCGCAGTACATCGAGGACAACTGGCAGGTGACCGACCGCCTGCTGTTGAACCTGGGCCTGCGCCTGGATCAGTTCACCAACTACAACCGCGATGGCGACGCCTACATCAAGCAGACCAGCGGTCAGTGGGCGCCGCGGCTGGGCTTCAGCTGGGACGTCGACGGCGACGGGCGCTTCAAGGTGTTCGGCAACGCGGGTCGCTACTACCTCGCGCTGCCGCTCAACCCGGCCTTCAACGCGGCGGGCGCGACGCTGGCCACCTCGACGTACTACACCTATGGCGGCATCGACAGCAACGGTTATCCAACCGACCTCACCGCGTTCTCCGGCGCGGTGTCGGCCAACAACTACTACGGCGTGCTGCCCGATCCGAAGACGGTGGCGACCTCCGGCATCGAGCCGTCCTACCAGGACGAGTTCATCCTGGGCTTCAGCAGGGCGCTCGGCCAGAACTGGGTGTACGGCGCGAAGGCGACCTATCGGGTGCTGCGCAGCGGCGTGGATGACTACTGCGATATCGGCGCGGTGCTGGCCAAGGCCGACAGCCTGGGGTATGACGTCACCAAGGACAGCAATCCGGTCAGTTGCTGGTTGATCAATCCTGGCCGTGCGAACACCTTCAATCTGGTCGACACCAGCGGCAACTACGTAAGCGTGCCGCTGACCAATGCCGAGATGGGCTTCCCCAGGTTCAAGCGCAACTACTACGCGGTGAACCTGTCGCTGGAGCACCCGTTTGACGGCCGCTGGTATGGCCGGGCGGACTACACCTGGTCGCGCAGCTATGGCACCACCG
The DNA here is from genome assembly GCF_056760395.1 of Stenotrophomonas sp. STEN009. Classification (NCBI taxonomy): domain Bacteria; kingdom Pseudomonadati; phylum Pseudomonadota; class Gammaproteobacteria; order Lysobacterales; family Lysobacteraceae; genus Stenotrophomonas; species Stenotrophomonas sp. STEN009. Next base: position 75,021 of record NZ_JBRRES010000003.1, read on the forward strand.
AAGGCCAGCTGCTGTCGGGCATCGGCCAGACGGCGGTGTCGACCACGCAGGCCTGGGATTACGCGCAGCTGATGGAGCACACCAACGGGCCGCAGAGCAATGACCACACCCACCAGTTCAAGCTGCACGGTTACTACCAGTTGACGCCGGAATGGCTGGTCTCGGCCAACCTCAAGGTGATTTCCGGCGCGCCGTTCAGCGCATTGGGTTCGTATGGCCCGAACTTCGAAGACCCTTCCGGCTACGGCATTGCCTACCACTTCTACAACGGCCAGCCCGCGCCTCCGGGCAGCCAGGGGCGGCTGCCCTGGCTGAAACAGCTGGATCTGGGAGTCTCCTACCGGCCTTCGGTGGCGGCTGGGCGACTGGGCTTCAACCTGGATGTGTTCAATGTATTCAACAGCCAGGTGGCGTTGTGGAAATCGCCGTACTCCGAGTTGGATCCGGGGCAGCCGGACCCGCTGTACGGCGCAGCGACGGTACGGCAGGCACCGCGCTCGCTGCGCGTCAGCGTGAGCTACGACTACTGAGGGAATGCGCCGGCACGGGCGGGCATAAGCTGCCACCCGTAGGGGGGCGGACGATGCGTGGCTCGAAAACCGGGTTGTGTTGGGCCGGCGGGCACGAGGCCCCCACGCACCGCCCGCCATGGCCGGCAGGCGGAGACTTCATCACAACGGCGGGTTTTCGAGGCCCGGCCACCGATGCACGGTGGCCGGGCAACAATTACCTGCCGTTGTGGGGAGTGCCAAGGGATCGGGGCCAATGCGGCCAGGCCCGAGACGTTTCTGGCATTGTCGTATAGGGAGGAGTGGCGCGAGAGGCTTGAACGGCGGGGCTTTCGGTACTTCTGCGACGGCCCCGTCAGATTCGTCTGTTGGAGGGAGAAGAGTGCGTTGATTGCGACAGCGTGCGGCGCGCGCGTCTGCGAAGGTGCGAGTGACTTTCCACCTATTGACCGTCCAGCGCGCCACGCCGAGTCTGACTGCCGCGGCAGGCACCTGGACGTGGCTGCCCGCAGTACGAGAAGGCGGTGGTGTTTGAATGGATTCGCCGCCCCCGCAGACCCCGACAAGGATCATTGCAGATGTTGCGTCACAGCCGACCTCTTCTTTTCGCGGGTCTGATACCCCTGCCATGGTTCCTGTTCTGGACCACCGTTGCTGCGATGCTCGCACCCGGTTACAACCCGATTGCACAGCACGCCAGCGAGCTGCTGCAGGCACCCGCGCTCGCAAGCCTGTGCGGACGGATCGCCGCCATCGGCTGCGGGGCGGGGTTCGTACTGTTTGCCATTGCGCTATGGCGGGAATCCGGTCGCCGGATCGCCGTGGGTGCCGCCTGCTGGATGATCTTTGGCGTCTCCATGTTGACCAATGGGCTCTGGCCCATGGGTCATCCGATGCACGGCTTCTACGCCATCGGTATCGCGAACATCATTGCGCCGGCGATGTCGCATATCGAACTGAGGGCCTGGTCGGCCAACCGAAGGGCCTATGCCGTGACTGCCGTGGTGAGCATCGCGGCAGTGGTCTATCTATGGTTGAACCTGGTGGGCGCGGATCCGCAGGGTTTCAGGGGACTCACCCAGCGCCTGTTCTCTTCCATCAACTCCCTGTGGCCCTTCCTGGTCGCGCTGTACCTGCTGCGCAGGGGGCCAAGTGCACTACAGACGCAGCCCGCGCATTGATGGACAGGCGTGCCAGGCACTCGGCAATCGCGCAGGTCCGATCAAGGCTGACATCGACGGGACGCGCATACTGAAAGACATTCCGAAAAGACGACCCGACTTCAATGGCAGCATTCGATCATTCCCTGGTAACGCTTCGATTTTTCGGCGACGACCTTCTGCCGGATGAGATCAGTGCCCTGCTGGGGGCAGCTCCAACCGCCTCGCATCACAAGGGCCAGGAACTTGCAGGCAGCCACTCAGGCGTCGTGCGTATCGCCAGGACCGGAAGCTGGCGGATGGCCGCGATGCGTCGTGAGCCTGAAGATCTGGAGGCTCAGATTTTTGAGATCCTTGATCAGCTCACCGGGGATCCCGCCATATGGAAGTCGCTGGCACGGTTCCGGCCTGACCTGTTCTGCGGCCTTTTCATGGGCAGCAGCAATGATGGTGCCTCGCTTTCGCCCAAGGTCCTGCTCGCCCTGGGAGAGCGCGGCATCGAGCTCGGCCTTGATATCTACGATGCCGATGAAGAGGTGCGCAACGCTCAGCGCCAGTAGCCCATCAGTTGATGATCTCGCCACTCCCCGATGCGACGAATTCCCTCAACTGCCGGATGAAGTCCGCATCGTAGGGTTCCCACTCGGTGATCTCACCGACAATCCGCAGCGGCTGCGCACTGCGATACGACCGCGTCGGGTTCCCGGGAAACTTCTTGTTGGTGACGTTCGGATCGTCCTCGAACGGCCCGGTCGGTGCCACCACGTACACACGCGGCGGTCCCTCGCCCCGGGCCATCTCCGCGGCCAGCCCGGCGCCCTTGGCAATCGTGGTGAAGTAGATGTGGTTCATCACCACGCCATCGCGATAGTTGGATCCGTAGCCGGCTACCAGCAGATCGCCCGTGGCCAGGTCGGCCCGGGTGCCGTGATAGAACGGCCCGGCGACCTGATCGCAGGTGTCCTGCGAAACGGGTGTCCATTCGGTGTCCTGCGTCATCGCGATACCCCCAGGTTGTCCTGCCGGATCGACAGGCCGGCGAGTCTAGGGGGCCAGGTGGGCCTTGCTGCAAGGCCCCATCCGGGAAATAATCTGTAAGTGGGAGGCGCAGTGCGCCTCCTTTTTTCATTCTGCGGCGCGGCGCCCTTCCAGCTCGCGCACCGCTGTTTCCAGCGCATCCAGCTTCTGGCGGGTCTTCAGCAGCACCGCGCGCTGCACTTCAAATTCCTCGCGCGTGACCAGATCGAGCTTGGCCAGCCCAGCCTGCAGCGCGCTCTTGAAGGTGGCCTGCAGTTCCTCGCGTGATTCGCGCAGGCCCGGCGGCACCAGGTCGCTGAGGCGGCGGGCGAGGTCATCGATTTGGTTCAGGTCGATCATGGGGTGCTCCGTGGGTGGCGGCCCCCCCCACCGGGGGGGGCCGGCCGGGACCCACCAACGAAAAGACCGCCCCCCCCGCCCCCGCCCGCCCCCCCGGCCGGGGGCCCCCCGGGCGGGGTGGGGGGGGGCGTGTTCTGCTTTTGGGTCCTGGTCTATCTGGGGGGGCGCGGGGGGGGGCGCCGGCCCATCTGGGGGGGGCAGGCCGTTCAGCCACAAGGATACTGCCGGCGCGCGCTGCCCGGACAGGCAGCCGCGGCGTCGCACCGGGCGCGTTCAGGCGCTATCCTCCACGCCGGAAGACAGGAGATCGACGATGAAGATGGTCATGGCGGTGATCAAGCCGTTCAAGCTCGACGACGTGCGCGAAGCGATGGCCGAGCGTGGCGTCACCGGCATCACGGTGACGGAGGTCAAGGGCTTCGGCCGCCAGAAGGGGCATACCGAGCTGTACCGTGGCGCCGAGTACGTGGTCGACTTCCTGCCGAAGGTGAAGCTGGAAGTGGCGGTGACCGATGACCAGGTGGAGGCGGTGGTGGAAGCCATCGTCAAGGCGGCCGGTACCGGCAAGATCGGCGACGGCAAGGTATTCGTGTATGACCTGGGCAGCGTGGTGCGTATCCGTACCGGCGAGCTGGACGCAGACGCGCTGTAAGCCGTCCGGCGGGATGTTGTAGAGCCGAGCCGATGCTCGGCTGCCGTTCCGCCGTTATGTAGAGTCGAGCTTGCTCGACTCTACAAAGAGCAGCCGAGCATGGGCTCGGCTCTACAAGGAGCGGTAAAGCGGTGAGCGGAGCGACGCTTACCGGCGCTTCGCCCACTTATAGAACCGCTTCCAGCCCTGGCGCACTGCGGCCACCCAGCCGGGGTCGGCCACCAGGGCGGCCTGGGTGGCGCTGGGCGCCTGCCCGGTCACGCGCTGGCGGATCTTCAGCAGGTTCTTCATGTCGCTGCGGCGCATCTGCCGGGTTAGCGGATTGCGGCGCAGCCAGCGCGGTGCGCGCCAGGCCGAGGTGAAGTCAAGCAGCACCGGTACGCCGCCGCTGACCACCACGTTGGTGCCGTGCAGATCGTTATGGGTGATGCCGGCCGCATGCAGGCGGCTGAGTGCGTGCTGCAGCTGCTCGAACACTTCATTGCCGACTGCCTGGGCGGTGCTGAGGGTCTGGCCGGGAATGAACTCCATGCCCAGTGCCAGGCCTCCCAGTGTTCCCAGCAGCGCCGGCGCGTGCTTCCAGCCGCCCAGGCGCTGCAGCATGCGCGCTTCACGGCGCACCATCAGGCGTGCGACCAGCGACAGCGGCGTGCCGCGATAGCGGGAGTAGTCCTTGATGACGGCCTCGCGGCCATCCAGGCAGGTGCGATAGACATCGGGGGCCAGCAGGCGTTCGCCACGCTTGAGCAGCAGGGGCGTGGTGGCGTCATCGCCGCAGGTCTGGCAGGGGGAGGCAGGAAGGGGCATGGCGGGGTCTCGGACGACCCGGTGGGCGGCGCTGAAGCGTCAAGCGAACCGGTGAGGCGGGGGAAACTGGCTAAACTTTCGTTAAGTCAATTTTAGTACCGGCAAGTTCGCTAATCCACGTTCTGTCGGAGAAATGTCGGGGCCGTGGCTGGAACAGTTCGTCGCGCACGGGCGGACAATTTCGTCTCACTTCTCGGCTTGGGGCATTGAAAATCAATAAGTTGAAGAAGAAATCCACCCGTTCAGCCAAGCGCCGCTGAACATGGCGCACGTGTGGCTTGACCCCGGCGCACGGCCTGCCGACCATAAGCTGTTCATCCGCGACATCGGCGGCCGCCCCGTTCCGGCACGTCCCCGTCCCCTGCCGCGTTGCCACCGATGCCGGCCGCCTGCGCCGTGCATCGCCCCCTGATTCCCGTTCCGGCTGCCGCCGGAGGAAAGTTTTTGATGATCAAGATCGTACTGGCAGTGCTGTTCGTGGCCTGCGTGCTGTACATCCACTTCCGTGGCAGGGTCCGCGCGCGCTGGTCGCGCCAGCTGCTGGACCACTCCAGTTTCATGGCCCCGATCAACGTGGTCATGTACATGTTCTCGAAGGTGCCGACCACGCCGTTTCTGGACCCGGGCAAGGAGTTCCCGCAGCTGGAACCCCTGCGCCAGAACTGGCAGATGATCCGTGACGAGGCGCTGGCGCTGCGCGATGCGCAGAAGATCGCTGCGTCCAGCAGTTTCAACGATGCGGGCTTCAACTCGTTCTTCCGCCGTGGCTGGAAGCGCTTCTACCTGCGCTGGTACGGCCCCTCGCACCCGTCAGCGAAGACGCTGTGCCCGAAGACCGTGGCCCTGATCGAGTCGATTCCGGATGTTCGCGCAGCGATGTTCGCGCAGCTGCCGCCGGGCAGCGAGCTGCGTCCGCACCGCGATCCGTTCGCCGGTTCGCTGCGCCTGCACCTGGGCCTGAGCACCCCCAACGATGATGCCTGCTACATCGAAGTGGACGGCATCCGGAAGAGCTGGCGCGACGGCGAGTGGATGATGTTCGACGAAACCTACATCCACCACGCGCATAACGAGACCGAGCAGGACCGAGTGATCCTGTTCTGCGACATCGCGCGCCCGCTGCGCTTCGGCCTGCCGGGCCTGTTCAACCGTGCGGTGGCCGCCACGCTGCTGGCCGGTGGCGCTTCGCCGAACCTGCCAGGTGATCCGACCGGGGGTGTCAACAAGGCATTCGGCAGCCTGTACAAGGTGCGCCTGAAGGCCAAGGCGCTGCGCGAGCGCAGCGTGGTGGCCTACCAGGTCATCAAGTGGGGCCTGGTGGCGGCGGTGATTGCCGGAATCTGGGCGCTGTAAGCGAAACGCCGGGCATCGCCCGGCGTTGCCTGCAAATGAAAAACCCGCGCTGCTGCCAGCGCGGGTTTTTTGTTGGATCAGCTCTTCAGTGCCGCCTGCACGAACGGCGGGGTCACCAGCACGCCGGTGTGCAGCGCGGCGGTGTAGTACAGGGTCGTGAAGGTCTTGGCGGCCGAATCAGCCTGGCGGAAGTCGAAGCTGCTGTCGCCCTTGCGCGCCATGGTCACGCTCCACCAGCCGGTTGGGTAGCACGGCTGCGGGAACGGCAGGGTCTTGAACGAACCGAAGCCGGCCTTGCCCATCTCGGTACGCATCTCGTTGATCAGTTCCAGCTGCATCAGCGGCGATTCGGACTGCTGCACCAGGATGCCATCGTCCTTCAGCGCCTTGAAGCAGCTCTCGTAGAAGGCCTTGTTGAACAGGCCTTCGCCCGGGCCGACCGGGTCGGTGGAGTCCACGATCACCACGTCCACGCTGCCGGCCGGGCAGTTGGCCATGTAGGCCACACCGTCGTCGAACAGCAGTTCGGCGCGCGGATCGTCGTTGGAGTCGCACAGCTCCGGGAAGTGCTTGCGCGCCATCACCGTGACCTGCTCGTCGATGTCGCACTGGGTCACGCTCTCCACGCCCTTGTGCTTGAGCACTTCGCGCAGGGTGCCGCAGTCGCCGCCACCGATGATCACCACGCGCTTGGGGGCGGCATGGGTGAACAGCACCGGGTGGCTGATCATCTCGTGATAGAAGAAGTTGTCCTTGCTGGTCAGCATGATGGCGCCATCGATGGTCATCAGGTTGCCCCAGTCGGTGGTCTGGAAGATCTCGATCTTCTGGAAGGGCGACTGCACCTCGTCCAGCTTGCCGGTGATGCGGTAGCCGATGGCCGAGCCGGTGCGCTCGAAATGCTCGATGTACCAGTTGTTGCTGTCAGTCATGGGACGTGTCCTTCTGGGGTCCTGTTCGGAGGGGGTAGAGCCGGGTTGGCGGCACGGGGCCGCGTGGCGCAAGCCACATCCGGACGGATCGGCCTGTTCAGGTCCGGCAGGAGCCGGGTCACGGGCGCGGGCGCGCATGATAACGAACCTGTGGGCATATAGGCGTTATCATGCCCCCCCTTTTATTGCCAACAAGGCCGACTGAAATGACCGATTGGTCCCTCGACCAAGCCCGCAAGACCTACTCGATCCCGCATTGGGCGGATGGTTACTTCGACGTGGATCAGGCCGGGCACATGGTGGTGAGACCGACCGGGGCGGACGGCCCGGTGGTGTCGCTGCCCAAGGTGGTGGACGCCGCCCGCGAGGCGGGCGCCAAGCTGCCACTGCTGGTGCGCTTCCCGGACATCCTCGGCCAGCGCCTGGGCAAGCTGCAGGCGGCATTCGCCCAGGCCCAGCAGGACTGGGATTACGCGGGTGGTTACACCGCGGTGTACCCGATCAAGGTCAACCAGCACCGCGGCGTGGCCGGTACCCTGGCCAGCCACCACGGCGAGGGCTTCGGCCTGGAAGCGGGCAGCAAGCCGGAGCTGATGGCGGTGCTGGCACTGTCGCGCCCGGGCGGCCTGATCGTCTGCAACGGCTACAAGGACCGTGAGTACATCCGCCTGGCCCTGATCGGTCGCAAGCTGGGCCTGCAGACCTTCATCGTCATCGAGAAGCCGTCCGAGCTGAAGCTGGTGCTGGAAGAGTCCAAGGCGCTGGACGTGAAGCCCGGCCTGGGCGTGCGCATGCGGCTGGCGTCGCTGGGCGCCGGCAAGTGGCAGAACAGCGGGGGCGACAAGGCCAAGTTCGGCCTGTCCCCGCGCCAGTTGCTGGACCTGTGGAAGTCGCTGCGCGATACCGAGTACGCCGATTGCCTGAGCCTGCTGCACTTCCACATGGGCTCGCAGATCTCCAACGTGCGCGACATCGCCAACGGCATGCGCGAAGCCACCCGCTACTTCGTTGAACTGTCGCAGCTGGGCGCGAAGATCACCCATGTGGACGTGGGCGGCGGCCTGGGCGTTGATTACGAAGGCACCCGTTCGCGCAGCTTCTGCTCGATCAACTACGGCTTGAATTCGTATGCCAGCAACATCGTGCAGCCGCTGGCCAACGCCTGCGAAGAGCACGGCCTGCCCCCCCCGCGCATCGTTACCGAGTGCGGCCGTGCGATGACCGCGCACCATGCAGTGCTGATCGCGAATGTGTCCGAAGTGGAACAGGCGCAGGAAGGCCGCGTGCCGGACCAGCACGATGACGAGCCGGCTTCGATCCGTCATCTGCGCGAGATCCACGAGGAACTGGACGTGCGCCCGGCGGTGGAACTGTTCCAGGAGGCGCAGCACTTCCATGCCGAAGGCCTGTCCAGCTACGCGCTGGGCCAGATCGACCTGCCGCAGCGTGCGCGCATCGACGACCTGTTCTACGCCATCGCCCACGGCGTGCGTGCGCGCCTGAGCTATGACGAGAAGAGCCACCGTCCGGCGCTGGATGAACTGAACGAGCGCCTGGTCGACAAGTACTTCGTCAACTTCAGCGTGTTCGAATCGATTCCCGACGCGTGGGCCATCGACCAGGTGTTCCCGATCGTGCCGATCGAGCGGCTGGACGAAGTGCCGGACCGTCGCGGCATCATTGCCGACATGACCTGCGACTCGGACGGCATGGTCAAGACCTATGTCGAGAACGAGAGCCTGGACAGTTCGCTGCCGCTGCACGCGATCAAGCACGGCGAGAGCTACCGCATCGGCTTCTTCATGGTCGGTGCCTACCAGGAGATCCTGGGCGACATCCACAATCTGTTCGGTGACACCGACGCGGTGGAAGTGGTGGCCGATGCGGACGGCTACGCGATCACCCAGCAGCGTCGTGGCGACACCACCGACGTGATGCTGGACTACGTGGGCTACCGGCTGGATGACCTGCGCGCGGCCTATGCCCAGCGCGTGGCTGCCGCCGGGCTGTCGCCGGAGCGTGCGCAGGAACTGTCGCAGGCGCTGGAGGCGGGCCTGACCGGCTACACCTACCTGTCCGACGAGCCGCTGGTCTGATGCCTGCGGCAACGCCGGGCATGGCCCGGCGCTATCGGTCCTGATGAGCGCCCGCGCGATCTTCCACCTGTTCCTGCATGCCGCCGTGCCGGCCCTGCTGGCATGGCTGTTCTGGCGCAAGCGCTTTGCGTCGGCGTGGTTGCTGATGCTGCTGGGCTGGATCATCGACCTCGACCATCTGCTGGCCGATCCGATCTACGCGCCGAACCGCTGCAGCATCGGCTTCCACCCGTTGCACACCGCGCCGGCGATCGCGGTGTATGCCGGGCTGTGCGTGCCGAAGAAGACCCGCCTGGTGGGCATCGGCCTGGTGATCCACATCGTGCTCGACGCCATCGACTGCTGGTGGATGCATCACCGCTGAGGCGGGTCGTGCAGCGCCGGGGCGGCTCTACCGGGGAGGCGGGGCGTCCGTCGGGGCCAGCGGCAGTTCCAACCGTGCGCGCAGTCCCGGGTTCTCGTTGGAAAGGCGCAGTGAGCCGCCGTGGCTGGCGGCGATCTCCGCGGCGATCGCAAGGCCCAGGCCGCTGCCTTCCACCCGTTCGTCCAGGCGTACGCCACGCTGCAGGACACTCTCCAGCTTGGCTTCGTCCAGCCCCGGGCCGTCGTCGCGCACTTCGATATGCAGCCGGTCCTGTTTGGCCAGGGCCCGCAGGCGTACTTCGCTGGCGGCCCATTTGCCGGCGTTGTCCAGCAGGTTGCCCAGCATCTCCTCCAGGTCGGTGGCTGCGCCGGCGAAGGTCAGCCCGTGTGCGACGTCCATCTGGAAGCGGATGCGGCGGCCGGCATGCACGCGGGTCATCAACCGGCACAGTGCCTCCACTGCGGGCGCCACATCGCTGCGCTGGTGGTGGTCCACGGCCAGGCCGGCGGCCAGGTAGCGGTCGATGCTCGCACGCATGCGCGCGCCCTGTTCGTGCACCGTGCACCGCCAGCCGCGTCCTTCACCCTCCGCCTCGGCCGCCAGCACGCTCAGCGGCGTCTTCAGGGCATGCGCCAGGTCCTCGGCGCTGCTGCGCGCACGCGCGACCATGCGCTGGTGGTGATCGAGCAGGGCATCGAGCTCATCGGCCAGCGGCGCGATCTCCAGATCCAGCCGGCTGCGGTCGATGCGCTCGGCATCGCCACGGCGGATGCGTTCCAGCTGCTGGCCCAGGCCGCGCAGTGGGCGCAGGCCGAAATGCACCTGGCTGGCCAGCACCGCCAGCCATGCCGCGACCAGCAGGCCCAGCGCCAGCGCGCTGCGCTGACGGAAGGCGGCGGTGTCCGCGTCCAGCGCGCTGCGATCATGGGCAACCAGCGCAATGTAGGGCTGCGATGCACGTGGCAGGCGCACCTGCTGCACACGGGCACGCAGCGATTGCTGCATCGGCCCGCTCAGATTGCGCTCGGCCGGGCCGGTGGCCGTGACCGGCAGCGTCTGGTCCCACAGCGAGCGCGACTGCAGCAGCACCTTGCCGTTGCGGTCGGTGATCTGCCAGTAGGCGCCGGAGAACACACGCTGGAAGCGCGCGTCGTTGGGTTCCTGGCGCAGCCGCAGCTGTCCGTCGGGATCGATCTCCGCCTGCGCGAGCAGAGTCAGCATGTCCTGCTGCAACTCGCCGTCAAGACGGTCGCGCGCGCTGCGCTTGAACAGCTCGCCCAGCAGCACGCTGGCCAGCACCGACACCAGCACCAGGCCGATGCCCCCCACCAGCAGCAGCCGCCGCCGCAATGAAGGCTGGCGCGCGCTCATGCCTCGGCCAGCCGCCAACCCTGGCCACGCACCGTATGGATCAGTTCCACGCCCAGCTTGCGCCGCACCCGGCCAAGCAGCACGTCCAGCGCGTTCGAGTCCGGATCGTAACCGCCTTCGAAGACCTGTTCGCCGAGGCGGTCGCGGCTGATCACGCGGCCAGCGTGATGGATGAAGTAACTCAGTACGCGGAACTCCTGGGGACTCAGCGGCAACGGTTGCCCGTCCAGTTCAAAGCGACCGGCGTTGACGTCAAGCTGCAGGGGGCCGCACTGCAGGCGCGGGCTGGCGTGGCCCCGGCTGCGGCGGATCAGGGCACGCAGGCGCAGCACCAGTTCATCGGCCTGGAACGGTTTGGTCAGGTAGTCATCGGCGCCTGCATCGAAGCCGGCCAGCTTGTCGTGCCAGCGGCTGCGTGCGGTCAGCACCAGCACCGGAAAATCGCGGCCATGGGCACGCCAGCGCTCGATCACGCTCAGTCCATCCAGGCCGGGCAGGCCAAGATCGACGACCGCGGCATGCAGGTCCTCGATCTGGCCGATCTCTTCCGCACGACGGCCATCGGTGGCCACATCGACCACGTAGCCGGCCTGCTCCAGCAGGGGCTGCAGGCGTTTGGCCAGCTCGGTGTCATCCTCGGCAAGCAGGATCCGCATCAGTCGTCCAGTTCCATCTTCAACAACGTCCCGTTGCGCGCATCATAGTCCAGCTCCACCACTGCGCCGTCGTCACGCAGGATCTCCACCTCGTACACCGCGTCGTCCAGCTCCACCTCCAGCAGTTGGCCGGGCTGGCGCCTGAGCGCGTCGCGCACCACCTGTTCCAGGGGCACGTAACGGCCCTGCTGCACGGCGCGGCGCGCGACCTGCTGCGCCGGGTCCGGCGCAGGGCCGGCAGCGGAGCCCGGAGTGGCCAGGGCCAGCAGCAGGGGCAGGGAGACCAGCATCGGTGACGGATCCTCGGGCGATGGCGACAGGCGCGAGCATGGCACCGCCGACTAACAGCCGACTAACGATGGCCGCTAAGGGGCTGTTAGCCGACCGCGGCATCGTGGTGCTGCCGGAATGGTCCGGCCACGAACAGGAGAACTCCCATGCTGAAGTCGCTCACCCTCGCCACCGTCGCCGTGCTGGCCATCGCTCCGGCCGCGCACGCTGCACCACTGGGCATGGCCCAGGCCGAGCAGGCCCTGCGCAAGGCCGGCTACACCCAGATCCACGAGATCGAACGCGATGACGGCCTGTGGGAAGCCGACGTCAGCCGCGCCGATGGCCGCTTCAGCGAGGTCTACGTGGACCCGAAGACCGGCGAGATCTTCGATGAGCACAACGGCCGCGCGCTGCTGCCGACCGAGCAGGTGCTGGCCAAGGCACAGTCGCAGGGCCTGCGCGAGATCCACTCGCTGGAGCGCGATGGCGCCACCTGGTCGCTGGAAGCGCGCAATGCCCGCAACCAGAAGGTCGAGGTGCGCCTGAGCGGCTATGACGGCCGCATCCTGCACAGCGAACGCGACGGCTGGCTGGATTGAGCGCCTCGGGCAGCGCCGGGCCATGCCCGGCGGCCTGATGCATGCGCTGCGCTCGCCGGGCATGGCCCGGCGCTGCCCGCAGGTGCTTACCAGCCGTAGGGCGGCGGGTAGTCCCAGTAGCCGGGGCCGCGACCGTAGTAGCCGCCATACGGGCCGAAGAAGCCCGGGCCCTCGCCTTCGCTGACGTGGATGTTGAGGTTCACCCCGCGGGTCTTGCCCTCGTCGGTGGTGTAGTTCTTGCTCAGATTCAGCGTGGCGGCGTTGTAGTGGCTGTTGCCGCCCCGCTTGGAGTACCCGATGCCGGTGGTGAAACTGCCGGAGACCTTCACCTTGTCGTCCTGCACGTCGGCGATGCGGGCATCGTCGTGCACGCGCGGGCCACTCTTGTCACCGTAGTAGGTGCCCGGCGGGTCCTGCTGCAACGTCGGATCGTTGAGGTAACGCATCGGCGCCTGCGGCAATGTCAGATCCAGCCCGGATGCCTGCGGTGCGGTGGCGCCGGCAGCGGACTGGGCGAGCACGGTCCCGGGCAGGGCCAGGCACAACAGCAGGGTCAGGGGGCGGATCATCTTGGCGCTCCAGCGGACAGGGACCACGCCACACGCGGCGTTACAGGCCGACGCTAGCAGGGCGTGCTTGAATGATGCCTGTCGGCGCCGGATTGGGGTAGAGCCGGGCCATGCCCGGCTGCAGGTCACAGCCGCCCGAACCCGAACAGCTCCGCCAGCGGATGCTTGCGCCGCTCGATGCGGGCCCGCAGCAGCTGTGCGCCGATCATGGAATAGGTGATGCCATTGCCGCCGTAGGCCATTGCCAGGTGCACGCGCGGCCCCCACTGTTCATGCGGGCCGAAGAACGGCAATCCGTCGGCGGTCTCGGCGAAGGTACCGGCCCATGAGAATGCCGGCACCGGGTCGAGCTTGGGGAACCAGTGCAGCAGCTGCTTCATGAGCTTGTCCGCCTTGCCTTCCACCCGCCGGTCGCGCCGTGCCGGAATATCGATGGCATCGTCCAGCCCGCCCACCAGCAGGCGACGGTCGCCGGTGGCCCGCAGGTACAGATAGGGGCGCGCGCTTTCCCACACCATCGTGCGCTGCAGGGGGCCCAGCACCGCGGCATCGACAGGGTCGGTAATGAAGGCATAGCTGCTGCGGTTGCGTGCGACGCGCTGCGAGAGCCAGCGCTGGTTGGCGTATCCCATCGCCAGCACCACGTGGCCTGCGCGGATCGTCGCGCCTGATTCGGTCTTGGCGGTAACGCCCCGTGTGCCTGGCGTCAGCGTGTGCAGCACGGTGCGATCGTGAATGTGGCCGCCGCGCTGGCGCACCCGCTTCAGCAATCCATAGGTGAGGCAGTAAGGGTCGACCCGCGCTGCCTGCCGGGTCAGCAATGCGCCGCCGGCGTCCACATCGAAGCGCTCCGCCAGCGCCTCCGGGTCCAGCCAGCGGGCGTCCAGGCCGGCGCTGCGGCGTGCCTGGCCCTCGGCCATGAGGCGGGGCACGTCGCGGTGGCGACTGGCCAGGTACAGGCTGTCCATGCGCCGGAAGTCCACGTCCTTCAGGCCACGCGCCACTTCGCCCAGTGCCGGGATCGCCTCGGCACAGGCCCGGTAGGCCAGCGTGGCCGCGTCGTGGCCATAGCGCTGGGCCAGTTCCAGCAGATGGGTGTCGATCTCGTACTGCAACAGCGCGGTGCTGGCGGCGGTGCTGCCCCAACCGATGTCGCGCTGCTCGATCAGGGCGACCTCGTGACCGTGACCTGACAGCTCATCGGCGATCAGTGCGCCGGTGATGCCGCCGCCGACCACCAGCACATCGCAGCGCAGGTCGCCCTCCAGCGGGGGAAATGCCTGGATCAGGCCATTGCGTACGGCCCACCAGGGATAGCCACTTTTCAGGTCCATGGTGATGGGTCAGGCGGTGGGATGGCCGGTGTGCGGCGTGTGGATCAGTTCGGACAGATCGAAGCCCTGCAGCCGCGCCGTGGCCAGATAATGGTCCCGCACGGTGGCGTCCAGCTTCGGCTCGCGTGCCAGCAGCCACAGGTAGCGGCGATCGGGGCTGCCAACCAGCGACACGCTGTAGTCCGGAGCGATCTGGATGACCCAGTAGTCGCCCTTGGCGAAGGGCAGCCAGCGCAGGCCCTTGGGCAGGAAGCTCACTTCCAGGCGCGCGCTGTCGTTGTCGACGGGGCAGGCTTCGCCGCTGGCCTCCTCGACCTGGCCGTCCATGCGGCAGCGGTTGTGGACGCTGACGTTACCGTTGTCGAGCAGGCTGTAGTGCGCCGAGACATCGGTGCAGCCTTCCGGCTCGTGGCGCATGGGCAGGCGCGCGATCTCATACCAGGTGCCCAGGTAGCGGGGCAGCTTGAGGTCGGCGACGGTCTTCAGTGGCAGCTGTTCGGTCATCGGCAGGCGCAGCGGGAACGGGCCTCCACGATGCCGACGGCCTCGCCACGAGCGGGTGAAGCCGGAGCGATGGCGGTGTCCAGAACATTGCGTCGCCGCGGCGTCATTCCCGCTGTCATCGGCGCGGCGGTATCCTGCCGCCAGCGCCGGGTGTTCCGATCCAACCTGAAGTGGAGGTGCCGATGTACCAGGTGATCCTGTTGAAGAGTGAAACCGCGTTCGCGCGCGAGCAATGGCCGCAGGTCGACGATCTGGTGGACTATGAGGGCGTCAGCTACAGCCTGCGCGCCGGTCCGCGCCAGCCGCTGCCGACCGACCACGACTGGCCTCCGGTGGCGGTGTACGCCCCGGACGAAATCACCGAGGAAGAGTTCCAGGACTGGTATGCGCTGCAGCAGCCGACGGTGGAGGAGCTGCGGTTGAAGTACTGAACCGCGGGGGCGGGTGCTGCGGGCGGGGCCGCCCCGGGCATCCGACCTTGACCGGTCGTGCCGTATAGTCGCGCGCAGGCGCGGTGGTCCGCGCGAACCGGTGTGCATCTGGCGTGTCTTCTTTCCTGCAATCGATCCGCACGCGCGGGCCCTGGCTGGGCCTGCTGCTGGGCGCCGCCCTTCTGCTGTCCGCGCCGGTGTTCGCCCAGGATGAGGCGCCTACGCCGAAGCAGCAGCTGGCACAGATTGACAGCACGCTGAAGGAGATCGCGCGCAAGCGCGACGACGCCGAAGCCACCGAAACACTCGGCACGCTTTCAGAGGACGCCTCGAAGGCCAAGCGGGATGCAGAGGCGCTGGAAAAGTCCCTGCAGCCACAGCTGGACCAGCTCAAAGAGCAGCTGGCTCAGCTGGGTGAAGCGCCGCAGGGCACCACCGAGCCCCCCGACCTGGCCGCGCAGCGACGTACGCTCAGCCGCGAGAGCGATGCCCTGGCCGCCTCGGTGGCCCAAGCCAAAGCCATCGCGGTGCGTGCCCAGCAGTTGAGTGCGGACATCGACAAGCAACGTTCCGCGCAGATCAGCGAGGAACTGGGCCGCAAGGTCGATTCACCGCTGTCGCCGTCGCTCTGGCGGCAGGTGGCCGATCAGCTTCCCGATGACATCGCCCGCGTGCGCCCGTTGGCGCAACAGGGGCGTGACACCCTGGCCAAGGCCATCGACACCCACGGCTGGGGCACCCTGCTGCTCGGCCTGGCCGCAGCACTGGTGATGATGTTCCCGCTGCGCCTGTGGCTGCGCGCGCTGGGGCGCCGGTTTGCCGCCTCGGAACGCGCGCCGGACGGCCGCCTGCGCCGTTCCGGCCTGGCCATGTGGCTGCTGCTGGTGGGCACCCTGCTGCCGGGCTATGCGGTGGTGGTGCTGGTGGCTTCGCTGAATGCCATTGGCGGCATCGCCCCGCGCCTGCAGAACGTGGCCGATGGCCTGGTGGCGGCGACCTTCGCTGCAGCCTTCATCGCCGCGCTCAGCGCGTGCCTGCTGATGCCCAGGCGCCCCTCCTGGCGGCTGCTTAACCTGGATGACACCGCCGCGCTGAAGCTGCGCAAGTACGCCTGGGGTGCCGCTGCGCTGGCCTGGCTGAGCAACGTGCTGGTGGCCATCGACCGTGCCACCCGCACCAGCGACGTGACCACGGTGGCACTGGATGGCGTGATTGCGCTGACCTACCTCGGCCTGATCATGGCCATGCTGGTGACCCTGGCACGCCTGCACCGGCGGCAGACGGCTGAAGCCGAAGCGAAGCTGGAAGCGCAGGCCGATGGTCTCGGCGCACAGCAGCCGGTGCGCCGCAGCAGTTGGTTGGTACTGGCGCGCGTGGCTGGCAACATCGCGGTGGTGGCGGCGATCATCGCCACGCTGCTGGGCTATGTGAACTTCGCCAAGTTCGTGAACCAGCAGTTGATCGGCGGCAGCATCGTGGTGCTGGCAGCCACACTGCTGTTCAAGTTCGTCGATGATTTCTGCACCTGGCTGTTGAACGCCGACAGCAAGGTTGGCCAGACCATCCTGCTCAGCACCGGCCTGAGCGTCTCCAGGCTGGAGCAGGCCGGCGTGCTGCTGTCGGCGGTGCTGCGCACCTTCGTGGTCCTGATCGCGCTGCTGGCACTGGCCGCGCCCTTCGGCAATGTCGGCTCGATCGTGGAGCGCTTCGCGTCGCTGGCCAATGGCATTCCCATCGCCAAGGACCTGACGCTGGAGCCGGGCCGCATCGTACTGGCCATCGGCGTGCTGCTGGCCGGGCTGGGGGTGATGCAGGTGGTGCAGCGCTGGCTGGCCGACACCTACCTGCCCAAGACCGAACTGGATCTGGGCGCGCGCAATTCAATCAGCACCGTCGCCCGCTATCTTGGCATCATCATCGCAGTGCTGTGGGCCCTGACGGTGATGGGCCTGAACCTGCAGAAGCTGGCGCTGCTGGTCAGTGCGTTGTCGGTGGGTATTGGTTTCGGCCTGCAGGCGATCACCCAGAATTTTGTTTCCGGCCTGATCCTGTTGGCCGAGCGACCGGTGAAGATCGGTGACTGGGTGAAGCTGGGTGACCAGGAAGGCGACATCCGCCGCATCAATGTGCGCTCGACCGAGATCCAGGTGGGCGACAAGTCCACGTTGATCGTGCCCAACTCGGAGCTGATCACCAAGACCATCCGCAACATGACGATGGGCAACAACCAGGGCCGCATCCAGATCCAGTTCGCGGTACCGACCAGCACCGACGTCGCCGGCCTGCGGCAGGCCATGCTGGATGCCTATGGCGCGCACACCAGCGTGCTGCAGACGCCCGCGCCGACGGTATACATCGACGGCATTGCCGGCGGCCAGATCACCATCAACAGCTTCGCCTACGTGGCCAGCCCGCGGCAGGTGTACGGCACCCGCAGCGATCTGTATTTCAGTCTGTTGCAGATCCTGGCGGAGCGGAACATTCCGCTGTCCACGCCAACGGACATCCACATCACCCGCGACCCCCAGGAGTAGGGGATTCCCGGCAGGGCTGCGCCCTGCACCTGCCGAGGCCGGAGCAACAGCAACAGCAACACCAAGCATTCCATGGGATGGCGGGGGGGGGGGGGGGGGGGGGGGGGGGGGGGGGGGAGGGGGACATCAGTTTACCCCATTTTCGTGGCGGTCCGCCCCCCCTCCCCCCCCCCCCCCCCCCCCCCCCCCCCCCCCCACCCCGCCTTCGACAGATTTCCGCGATCTGCTGGAACTGCTTTTGGGGTCAGATCCTTCTTCTTCCGCAGAAAACGGATCTGACCCCAGATTGCTTTCGATATCTGACAGAAGTGTCGACCAAGGTCGACACCTACCCACACCTGCCGGAAACCGTCAGAGGTGGGGCGGTGTGGGTTGGCAGGACCGTTGGCGCCATGGATGGCGCCATCGAGCCCCCATGGATGGGTTTACGGCGTGTCCTGCCAACCTACACCGCCCCGCCATCCCACGGAATGCACGCTGTTGCTGTTGCCTTTGCTCCAGCTCGCAGCAGGTGCAGGGCGCAGCCCTGCAGAGAACCCTATCCCCGCGGTCGGCTGCGCGAGGGCACCAGCGCGAAGGTATCCACGGCCAGCTTCTCGGCGTGATTCAACCAGGCGCGGATCTCCAGATCGTCCACTTCATGATCCAGTCCGAAGGACACATTGATCTTGCCGTCGGCATCAGGCTGGACCCACTGCTGGGCCAGCACCACCTTGCGCTGCGATGACACGGCCTCGATCCAGAAACCGCGATCCGGGCGCGTGCTTGCCACCAACTGCAGCATGTACTGGCCGGCGCGGGTGCGGCGGCCCTTCTGGGTGATCATGTGGGCCTGGCGCACGCTCGGGCGCGGTCCCTGGAACGCATCCAGCGGCGCGTCCACCGCGATGCCACCACGCAGGTCGTCGTCGCGGTACAGCTTGATGCCGTTGTCGCGGTTCACCAGCAAGGCGCACCAGTCGCCGTCGGCCGACCCATCCTCGAATGCGGTGCAGCGATCCACATAGGCCAGGGTGTTGTCCGGATCGGCATCGTCGAACTGGCGGGACGTGTTCTCCAGATACACCGACTTCAGGCTCCAGTCCTTGTCGTACTCCAGCAGGACCGGCGGCTGCACGTGCTGCATGCCCACCACCACCTGGTCGTCGTTGTCGATCCTCAGTTCGCGGGTCGGCTCGCCCAGCCATAGCGACCGGGCGAATGCCAGGTACTGCGGGTAATCGCGGCCGCCATCGCGACGCGCCGCGACGCTGGCACTGGGGGCACGCGTTTCGTCCAGCAGCGAGCGGCCGAAGCCCATCGTGCGCAGGCCCGGATCGAGCAGGCCCAGCAGGGTGGCGCCGGAGTCCAGCGTCGAGCCGTTCTCCGCCGCCAGCTGGCGCGGCGCCACGCCATCACCGAGGAACAGCAGCAGGTTCTCGCGTTTCTGCCTGGCCAGCACGTGACTGAGATCGTTGGGCATCGCCAGATGGTCCGAGGCGATCACGATCAACGTGTCCTTGCCGTACGGACTGGCCTGGATGCGCTGGACCAGCTGCGAGATCAGGCGGTCGGTGCATTTGAGCGCGTTGAGCAGGCCGATGTTGCCGTACTGGCTCTGGTAGCGTTCGCCCTTGCACGACACCGGCAGGTGGCCTGCGGGATGGTGCGTATCCATGGTCAGCGTGGTCAGCATGAACGGTGCGCCGGCGCGCGAGAGCTGCTCGAAGCGCTGGTAGGCGGTGTCCAGCAGCACGTCATCGTGTACGCCCCAAGCAGAGTAGTGAATGCGCCCGATCTTCTTCTGCTGCTTGAACCACGCCAGATCATGTACTTCGTCGAAGCCGTGGCTGGCCAGGAACTGGCCCTTGCCGGCGAACTGGCCGTTGGCGCCGCCCAGATAATGGTTGGTGTAGCCCTGCTGCTTCAGGTAATCGCCCAGGCACACGGCCTTGGGCAGGAAGCTGCCCATCCGGTCCATGCTGTTCTCATCGCCCTGCGAGGTGGTCAGCGGCACGCCGCACATCGATGCCACCAGCCCGGCGATGGTCCAGCCACTGCCTTCGGCCGATGCCAGGCCGCGCACATCCAACGACCTGGCGGCCAGACGATTGAGATTGGGCATCAACCCGGGGAACACGTTCTCGTCCAGATAAGTGCGTTCAAGACTTTCGCCGTAGATCCAGACGATGTTGCGCGGCCGCTGCAACGGCTGGGTAGGCACCTGGTATTCCGGCGCGATGCGCGCGAAATCAACCGGTCGCAGCTGCTGGTAAAGACGCTGGCCGTCGCGCGCCAGCGGACTGACCATGAGCGTGACCACCCATGCGACGGCGAAGCCGGCGAACCAGGCCGCACCCCGTCCGGGCCGATGCCAGCGGCGGACCCGCGTGGCGAACAGCGGTAGCAGCGAAACCAGGGCCAGCACGATGAAGCCGGCGATGTAGCCCTTGAAGTCGGCGACGCCGGCACCCTCCATGTCCGCACCCAGGTGGTACAGCGTGGCGGCGTTGAGTCCGTCACCGGAGAGCTTGTCGATCAGCCACCACGTGCTGAGCGCCAGCAACAGCAGTGAGAACGAACCGGCCTTCCACCACATCCATTTGTCGGAAGCGAGGAACAGCCAGGCCAGCAGCAACAACGACAGCAGAAGGATCCAGAGCATAGGCGGCTTCGGCAGTGAACGGGGTGGTGCGATGGACGTCGTACCGACGCGTGCCCATCCGACCGGCGCTGCCGCTAGCATGTGTGCATGACAGGCCGATGACCCGATAGTGCATGCACGAACCTGACTGAAATGTTTGTTGATCGACCGCGTGCGGTAACAGCGCGATCAAGTAAAACGAGCGTGAAAACGCGCGTTGGATTGCATTAAGAACCGCATGAATGCGGCACTTCGGAGATGGACGTATGGCGCAGGTGCACATATCGCGCACCACGCACTCCGCTCATCGATGGCCGCGTTCCTCGCGTGCCCGCGCGCGCCGATCGAACAACAGCGCGCTGGTGACGATGCCCAGCCCCAACGCCACGCCGATCAGCATCAGCACCAGCGCGATCGCCGGGTAACCGAACACATGCCAGCCGGTATCGAGCTTCATCATCAGCGATGCGGCGAGAATCAGCGCTGCGCTGATGATGCCCGCCGCCACGCGGTTGGCGATCTTCTGCAGGTTCTCCATCAGCCGTGATTCCTCCAGCCCGGTCACCTTCATCTGCAGGCGGTTCTCGGCCAGCAGGGCCATGATGTCCGACAGCTTGCGCGGCCCATCGCGCAGCAGCTGCTGCAGCTCCATCGCCTCGCTGGCGAGGTTGGCGGCCGACAGCGACTTCTTCAGGCGCGCGCGCATCACATGCTGCAGCTGGCGTTCGACGATGCGGCGCGTGTCCAGTTCGGGCGCGAGCAGGCGGCAGACCGTCTCCAGGTTCAGCAGCGCCTTGCCCAGCAGGCTCAGTTCCGGCGGCGTACGCAATCCACAGGCCGTGGCGATGCGCACCATGTCCAGCACCACGCGTCCCTCGGAGAAATTGCCGCTGGCGGCATAGCGCGCGATCAACTGGCCGGTCTCGCGCAGGTAACGCTCCTCGTCGAAGGCTTCCAGCCGGGTGCTGATGCTGATCAGATCGTCCGCCACTTCTTCGCCGCGGCCATCGACGGCGGCGAACAGGATCTTCAGCAGGCGCTCGCGCAGCCGCGGTGGCATGTGCGCGACCATGCCCAGATCGAAGATGGCGAGGCGACCATCGGGCATCACCCGCAGGTTGCCCGGATGGGGATCGGCGTGGATCTCGCCATGCACGAAGATCTGGTCCAGGTAGCCCCGGATCAGCGCGGCTGCCAACGGGTCCATCGACTGCTCGGTACGGCGTACGCCGGGTATCGCATCCACGCGAACGCCGGTGGCCAGCTCCATGGTCAGCACGCGCTGGCTGCTGTAATCCCAGATCGGCTGCGGGACCCACAGGCGCCGGAAGGGCCGCAGATGGCGGCCGAAGCGGGCCAGGTTCTCGGCCTCGGCGTGGTAATCCAGCTCCTGCATCAGGGTCTTGGCGAACTCGTTGAGCCAGTCGCGCAGGCGGACCCGGCGGCCGACCTGGGTCAGGTGATCGGCGGCCAGAGCGAAGCTGCGCAACGCTTCCAGGTCCGAACGCAGCTGCGCGGCGACCTCCGGCTTCTGCACCTTCACCGCGACCTGCCGGCCGTCATGCATCACCGCACGATGGACCTGGGCGATCGAGGCGCAGCCCAGCGGCTCGGGGTCGAAGGCCGCGAACAGCTTGCTCACCGGTGCCCCCAGCTCCTGCTCGACGATGGCATGGATGCGTTCGACCGGAATCTCGGCCACCTTCTCCTGCATGCGCTCCAGTGCCGTGGCGAACTCCACCGGCACCATGTCTGGACGTGTGGACAGCATCTGGCCCAGCTTGACGAACGTCGGCCCCAGCGCTTCCAGGTCACTGACGAACTGCTCGGGATTGCCGTCGGCCGGCACCTCGGCCTGGCTGCCGGCTGCGTCCAGGTTCATGCCGGAGAACACCCCCGAATGACGGTAGCGCATCAGCAGGCGCAGGATCTGGCTGCGTCGGCTCATGCCTTTTACCAGCGGTGGATTGCCAGTGGCGGTGGGCGGATTGTTCAAACGGCACTCCTTGTGGACAACGACCGGTAGTGCCGGGCCATGCCCGGCGGAACGGGATCACCTCGCCAGTCTGGCCGGGGCAGGGTAGGCACGCGGTGAATCCACTTCCTCCCGGGCCGTTGGATCGGTCAGAATCCGTCCATCCTCCCTCCTGGAACCCCCATGGCCGGTGCCAGCCTGTTTGCCCTGCTCGACGATATCGCGACGCTGCTCGATGACGTCTCGATCCTGACCAAGGTGGCCGCGAAGAAGACGGCCGGTGTGCTTGGCGACGACCTGGCGCTGAACGCGCAGCAGGTAACCGGTGTTTCCGCCAACCGTGAACTGCCTGTGGTCTGGGCGGTGGCCAAAGGCTCGCTGCTCAACAAGGTGATCCTGGTTCCGGCCGCGCTGGCGATCAGCGCCCTGGAAGCCTGGCTGCATGGTCGTGGCTGGAACGTGCCGCTGATCGTGCCCTTGATGATGATCGGTGGCGCATTCCTGTGCTTCGAGGGCGTGGAAAAGCTGGCGCACCGTTTCCTGCATTCGGCGGACGAGGACGCCGAGCACCAGGCCGAGCGGCGCAGGGCGCTGGCCGATGCGGAGGTGGACATGGTGGCGTGGGAGAAGGACAAGGTGAAAGGTGCGATCCGTACCGACTTCATCCTCTCTGCCGAGATCATCGTCCTGACACTGGGCGTGGTTGCCGCCGCCTCGTTCTCCCAGCAGGTGCTCACCCTGGTGGTGGTCGCATTGGCGATGACGGTGTTCGTCTACGGACTGGTTGCCGGCATCGTCAAGCTGGACGACGCGGGCCTGTACCTCTCGGGTAAGGGCGGAGCGGTCGCAGCGTTCGGACGCGGCCTGGTCGCATCGGCGCCGTGGTTGATGAAGTTCCTGTCGATCGCCGGCACCGTGGCCATGTTTCTGGTCGGCGGCGGCATTCTGGTGCACAACGTGCCGGCGCTGCACCACGCGGTGCAGGCGCTCGGTGGCGAGGGCCAGTGGGGCTGGCTGATCGGCGCGGTTGCCAACATGGTGGTGGGTATCGTCGCTGGCGCCATCGTGCTGGCGGCGGTGACCGGCATCCAGAAGCTGCGCGGGAAGTAGCCGCGTCGCCGGACGGGCGGCGGTAGCGCCGGGCCATGCCCGGCGGAGCGCTTCAGCCCGCCTGCACGCGGTTCTTGCCCTGCCGCTTGGCCGCGTACAGCGCCTCGTCGGCGCGTCGCAGCAGCGCCTCGCTGTCATCGCCGGGCTGCCATTGCGCCAGTCCGGCACTGAAATGCACCGGCACGCGCCGGTCCTGCACGGTCAGTACCCGATGCGCCAGTGAGCGCTGCAGGCGCTGCACGGTGGCCATGCTGTCCGCACCGGGGGTCTCCGGCAGCACCAGCACGAACTCGTCGCCGCCCAGCCGCGCGATGCCATCGGTGGCGCGCAGCAGCAGCCTGCACACCGCCACCATGTGCTGCAGCAGCGCGTCACCGCCGGCGTGACCATGCGCGTTGTTGGTCTGGTGGAAGTCATCCAGATCGATCACCGCCACGCCCAGCGGCGTGTTGTTGCGTTCGGCGCGCGCCAGCTCGCGCTGCAGCAGTTCGTCCAGGCCCCGGCGGTTCAGTGCCTGGGTCAGCGGATCGATGCGCGCGAGGTCGCCGGCCATGCGCAGTTCCTGTTCCAGCTCGGCGATGCGTTGTTCAGCGCGCTCCACGTCCAGCCGTGCGGCAGCCAGGTGGTCGCGTGCCTGCGCGGCCTGCTGCTGCACTTTGCCGGTATCGCGCATCACCTCCTGCAGCAGCTGGTTCAGATCGGCGATGCTGCGCGCCTCGCGCAGCTGCAGTGCGTAGCTGCCGATACGGTCATGGTATTCACCGGTGCTGGTGGCCATGCCATCCATGCGTTCGATGAAATCCCCCATCAGTCCGCGCATCGCCGCCTTGGAGTCGTCGATGCCCTGGCGCAGCAGGCCCTGCCGGTAGATCACCTCGCGCAGCTCGGCACGCGTTCGTTCAACGGCCTCGGCCTGCAGCGGGCCGGACAGCAGTTGCCGCACCGCCGCGATCTGGCCCTGCAGCCAGCTGCGATCGTCCAGCAGTTCGCTCACATTCTCCAGTAGCAGTGCGAACAGCTCCAGCAGCAGCGCCTGCTGTTCCTGCCAGCTGCCGGCACGCACGCCGATCTGATGGCCGAGCTCGCGCACACCCTGCTCGATCGGCTCCAGGGCGCTGCCCGGCTGCCAGTGGCGCAGGCGAAGGGACAGCGCCTGCGCCTGCTCGCGCAGGTCCGGGTCGTGCTGCAGCAGCGCCACTACCGCGCCGCCCAGCAGCAGGCGCAGCTGTTCGGACAGGCGCAGGCTGTCGGGCTGCCCATCCGGTGAATGCTGGTCGATGGTGCGGATGTACTTGTCGATCAGTTGCCGCATCGCCCGCCCGTAGCGTGGCCAGTCGGCGCTGGCCTGCGCGGACTGCAGGCGATCACCCATGTCGCCCAGTTCGCCCGGCAGCGTCGCCATGCCATTGGCGAACGCGGCCAGCAGCGGCTCCGGCGCATCGGCACCGGCAAAGAGCCGTTGCAGGCTTGCGCTGCTGCCGCCCTGCAGGACCACGCGCTCGCCCTCACCCGCGTCGGCAACCGCGCGCACGCGTGCCGGCGGACCGAGGGCGGTGCCGGGGGCGGGGCGCGGATCGGGGTGGTCCGTCATGGAGCGAATCCTGGGGCTGGCAGGGTCTGGTTCCAGCATATCGGCGCGGCTGCCGATGGCTTGAACGGCTAGGATGGGCGACAGGATGCCGCACGGGAGGTGGTGATGCGCGTGATGTTGCTGGGGGCGACCGGCCTGGTCGGCGGGCTGACACTGCCCGGGCTGCTGGACGACCCGCGCTGCAGCGCCGTGATCGCGCCCACCCGGCGTCCGCTGGCGTTGACCCATGGGAAGCTGGAGAACCCGGTGCTGGCCTTTGACGCGCTGCCGGCCTCGCCTGAGTGGGCGCGCGTGGACGCGGTCATCTGCGCGCTGGGCAGCACCATCGCCCAGGCCGGCAGCCGCGCGGCCTTCCACCGCATCGACCATGACTATCCGCTGGCGTTCGCCCGCCTCGCACAGGCACAGGGCGCGAAGACCTATGTATTGAATTCCGCCGCCGGTGCCAACCCGCAGTCGTCGATCTTCTACAGCCGGGTGAAGGGCGAGCTGGAGCGTGACCTGCGCGCGCTGGGCTTCGCCTCGCTGACCCTGGTGCGGCCTGGACTGATCGGCGGCGAGCGCACCGAGGTCCGTCGTGGCGAGCGTTTCGCACTGGCGGTGCTCGGTGCCCTGGGGCCGGCACTGCCGCGGGCATGGCGGATCAATCCAGCCGTCGAGATCGCCAGGGCACTGACCGGAGCCGCGCTGGCCCCGCAACCGGGTGAGCACGTGGTGACATCAAGCGCACTGGTCGGCTGATGTCGCGTGCGCTGCGCCTGACCCAGCTGCTGCAGCTGCTGCGCCGCCATCGACGGCCGGTGGCCGGACAGGTGCTGGCCGATGCGCTGGGTATCAGCCTGCGTACGCTGTACCGCGACATCGAGACGCTGCGCGGGCAGGGCGCTGACCTGCGCGGCGAGGCCGGCGTCGGCTACCAGCTCGCGCCGAGCGACACGCTGCCGCCGATGACCCTGCCACCGGCCGAGATCGACGCGCTGGTGCTGGGCCTGCGCTGGGTTGCGGCCCGCACCGAGCCGGCGCTGGCCGAGGCTGCCCGTGATGCGTTGGCGCGCATCGCGCATGTGTTGCCCGCCGCCCGCCGCGAGGCACTGCGTGACAGCGGTCTGCGCGTGGGCCCTTCACGAACAGCGGCGAAGGTACCGGCGGCCCGGCTCCAGGCCGTGCGCGAAGCCGTAAGCGCACAGCAGCGCCTGAAGTTCGGCTACGAAGATGCGCACGGCCAGCGCAGCGAGCGCATCGTCTGGCCCTTCGCGCTGGGCTACTTCGACGAAGTTCCGATGCTGGCGGCGTGGTGCGAGAGCCGCGAAGACTTCCGCCACTTCCGGCTGGACCGCATCCGGCAGGTGCGCGCGCTGGAGGATCGCTATCACGTGCCACGCGCGATCCTGCTGCGGCGCTGGCAGAAGGCCCAGGGCATCGCACCGGACTGGTTGGATCGTTCGTAGCATCGGGCTTGCTCGACGGCCTTCGAGCTTGGCGAACAGCGGGCGAACAATCGCGATGCTGCTGACAGAATCTGTCAGCAGGGCGGTACCACCATGAAGGCTCCCAACAACGGAGCGTCCCCATGTTCAGGCCCAGCACCCTGCTGCAGTACGCAAGCGATGTCGCTGCCAGCGCCGCCTTCTACAGCGGCATCCTCGGCACACCCCCCGTCGAGCAGTCGCCCGGCTTTGCCCTGTTCCTGCTCGGCGACGGCGCCGCGCTCGGCCTGTGGCAGCGCGATGACGTGCAGCCGCCGGTGTCCACGCAGGCCGGCGCCGCGGAACTGGCGATGGTGGTCGCCAACCCGGAGGCTGTACAGCAGATGCACGACGCGTGGCGCGCACTCGGCGTGCAGATCGTGCAGGCCCCGGTCACCCTGGAATTCGGGCATACCTTCGTGGGTGTTGATCCGGATGGGCACCGCCTGCGTGTGTACAGCCGCGCCGAGGGCCTGCCCGCGCGCGGTTGAAATGAGGGGAGCCGGTACCTGCCGGTTCCGCTGTTCCCGGATGTGGTTCCGCCCACCTTTCGGTTGACCAGCAAGAAGCTGCCGAGCATGGGCTCGGCTCACCGTAGAGCGCGTACAAAAAACGCCGGGCACTGCCCGGCGTCTTCTGTGTTTCAGAGGTGGTGGTCGATCAGCTGGCCAGGGCCAGGTCGTCCATCATCGCGCGCAGGAAGCGGGCAGCTTCGCCGCCAGTGGCTGCGCGGTGGTCGAAGGTGACCGACAGCGGGATGACCTTGTGCGCTTCCACGCCGCCCATCACCGGGGTCATCTGATGGCGGGCACGGCCGGCACCGACGATGGCCACGCACGGCGGCACCACGACCGGGGTCGCGTAGCGGCCGGCGAACATGCCGAAGTTGGACAGCGAGATGGTGTAGCCACTCAGTTCCGAGGCCGCGATCGAGCGCGCTTCCACCTGCTCGCGCAGGCGGTTCACGCCTTCGCGGATGCCACGGGCGTCCAGCATGTCGGCGTTGCGCAGGGCCGGCACGAACAGGCCGTCATCGGTATCCACGGCGATGCCGATGTCCACCTGCGCGTGCAGGGTGCGGGTCAGCGCTTCGCCATCGAACCAGGCGTTCATCGCCGGCACCTTCTGCGCGGCAACCACGATGGCACGCACCAGGCGGGCGGTGACGTCGTTGCCGGGCAGCCAGGCATGGATGTCGGCGTCGTCGTTGAGCGTGGTCGGTACGACCTTGCTGTGCGCATCGGCCATCACCCGCGCCATGTTGCGGCGCACGCCCTTCAGCGGTTCCGGCTGGCCCTTGGCGACCACGCCCGGCGGTTGCGTGCGCATCGGCTTGCCCGCCGCAGACAAGGGGGTGCGGGTTTCGTTCTGTACCGGCGCAGACACCTGCGCCGGGGCCGGCGCGGCATAGGCCGCAGCGGCAGCCGGGGCCGGCGCGGCGCCGAGCTTGGCGGTGCCGTTGGCGGCGGCCTGCTTGACGTCGGCCATGGTCACCGCGCCATCGCTGCCGGTGGCGCGCACGCGGCTCAGGTCCACGCCCAGCTTGCGGGCCATCGCACGCACCGCCGGTACGGCCTTGACGCCACCGACGGCCAGCGCCTGCTCGGTGTGCACGGCATTGGAGCTCTGCATCGCGCCGACCACCGTGCCGGCGTCATCGCGCTCGGCCTTGGCGTCCTCGGCGGCGGCCGGTGCCGGAGTCGGCAGCGGCGGCGGGGTCGGTGCTGCGGCCGCAGCCGGTGCCGGCGCATGGCCGTGGCTGTGGCCGGTGTCCTGGCCATCGGCACGCTGCGGCAGGTTCGGGTCGATCTCGAAGCTGGCCAGCACCGAGCCGGTCGGAATGATGTCACCGGCCGCACCGGACAGCTTCAGCACCTTGCCGGAGACCGGCGACGGCACTTCCACCACGGCCTTGGCGGTCTCCATCGACACCAGCGGCTCGTCCAGCTTGATCACATCGCCTTCCTTCACGAACCACTCGACGATGGTCGCGTCCGGCAGGCCTTCGCCCAGGTCGGGCAGGTTGAAATTCTTGGTCTGGCTCATTTGCAGTTCTCTTCCAGCAGTTCCAGTTCGCGGGCCGGCAGCCAGCCCGTCGCACCATTGGCGCGCTCGGACCACCACCATCCGCCGTGTTCGTGATGCAGCTTGACCATCTCGCCGCTTTCCACATCCAGCTCGCGGGCGTCGTAATCGCGCAGGGCTTCGGCGCGACCGTCGTCCAGCAGTTGCAGCCAGGCGACGGGCGCCCAGCCGGCGCGTCCATCGCTGGTGCGTACCCAGGCAAACGCCGGCCATTCCTCGTCACGTACGCCTACTTCGACGATCTGGCCGGTGCGGAACCGGAGCGGGTTGGGATACTGGCTGCGGTAAGCCCCAAGGAGGCGGGCCCGCATGTCAGCCTGCCGCCACCGCGCGCTTGGCCGCGGTCACGATCCGGTCCACGCTCGGCAGGTACTTCATCTCCAGGCGGAACAGCGGAATGTGGGTGTCGTAGCCGGTAACGCGCTCGACCGGGGCCAGCAGGTCGTACATCGATTCCTCGGCCAGGCGCGCGGCGATTTCCGCACCGAAGCCCGCGGTCTTCGGGGCCTCCTGCACGATCACGCAGCGGCCGGTCTTGGACACCGACTCGGCGATGGTGGCGAAGTCCAGCGGACGCAGCGTGGCCACGTCGATGACTTCGGCACTGATGCCCTCGCCAGCCAGCTTGTCGGCCGCTTCCAGCGCTTCCTTTACCTGCGCACCCCAGGCGACCAAGGTCACGTCGGTGCCGTCGCGCAGCACGAAGCACACGTCCAGCGGCAGGGCTTCGCCGTCGTTGACGACCACTTCCTTGTACTGGCGGTAGATGCGCTTGGGCTCCATGTAGATCACCGGATCGGGATCGCGCATGGCGGCCAGCAGCAGGCCATAGGCGCGCTGCGGGCTGGACGGCAGCACCACGCGCAGGCCCGGCACGTTGGTGAAGATCGATTCGTTGGCTTCGCTGTGGTGTTCCGGCGCACGGATGCCACCGCCCCACGGCACGCGCAGCACCATCGGGCAGTGCAGGCGGCCACGGGTACGGGTGCGCAGGCGCGCGGCGTGGCAGATGATGTGGTCGACCATCGGGTAGACGAAGCCATCGAACTGGGCTTCGGCCACCGGCTTCATGCCCTGCGCGGCCAGGCCGACGGTGAGGCCGGCGATGGTCGTTTCATCCAGCGGGGTGTCGAGGATGCGCTGCGCACCGAAGCGCTGCTGCAGGCCGGCGGTGGCGCGGAACACGCCGCCGTTGACGCCCACGTCCTCGCCCAGCACCAGCACCGACGGGTCGTGTTCCAGCTCCCAGGCCAGCGCCTGGGTGATGGCTTCGATCAGGGTGATGGGGGTAGCGGTCATTGCGATGTCTCCACCGGCGACAGCAGCGCTGTCGGCGGCATTGGCCTGGGAAGCGGAAGCGCCCGTCTTGATGTCATCCATGGCGCTGCTCCAGGGCAATGGCGGCCGCGCGCTGGGCCAGAAGATCCGGCGGCGGATCGGCATACAGGTAGTCGAACATCGCCTCGACCGGCTGCACCGGGGTATTGAGGTACTGGTTCACTTCCTCGTCGACCCTGGCGCCGCACTGCTCCACCCAGGCCTTTTCTTCGTCCTCGCTCCACACGCCCTGGGCGGTGAGGTACTTGCGCAGGCGCAGCATCGGCTCACGGGTCCAGGCATCCTTCACTTCGGCGTCGTCGCGGTAGCGGCGCGCGTCGTCGGCGGTGGTGTGGTCGGACAGACGGTAGGTCATCAGTTCCAGCACGGTGCCGCCTTCGCCGGCGAGGCCGCGCTCGCGCGCCTGTTCCATCGCCGCCAGCACCGCGATCAGATCGTTGCCGTCCACCTGCAGGCAGTGCAGGCCGCCGGCCAGGCCCTTCTGTGCCAGCGTTTCGGCACCGGTCTGCGCCGAGCGCGGCACCGAGATGGCCCAGCCGTTGTTGACGATGCACAGGATCAGCGGCAGCTTGTAGGCACCGGCAGAGTTCAGCGCGGCATAGAAGTCGGTCTTCGAGCTGCCGCCATCGCCACACACCGCCACCGCGACCTGCTGCTCGTTGTTGAGCTTGAACTTCAGCGCGGCGCCCGCAGCGTGCAGGCACTGCGTGGAAATCGGCACGCAGAACGGGAAGTCCTTCACCGCATTGCCGATGAAGTCGTTGCCGCGCTCGTCGCCGCCCCAGTACATCAGCACGTCGTACGGGCGCACGCCACGCATGAACATCGCGCCGTACTCGCGGTAGCTCGGGCCGAGCACGTCGCCTTCGCGCATGCCGGCGCCGATGCCCACGTGCGCCGCCTCGTGACCCAGGCAGGCGGCATAGGTACCCAGCTTGCCGGTGCGCTGCAGGGCGATGGATTTGCTGTCGAACGTGCGTACGTACAGCATCTGCTTGAACAGCGGCACCAGGACGCGCGGATCCTTCAGGGATTCGGGCAGGTCGTCGCGGACGAGCGTGCCGTCCGCATCCAGATACTGCAGGTATTCGATCTTGAATTCAGCGGCAACCGTCATCGCGTACTGCACCTTCGACAGAGAAGTTACAAATGATATGAATCGCCATGTTAAGGAACGCGTACGAAATAGCCTTCCTGCGGCGCAACACGGCGATTCCCCGTTGTACCCCTGCCGGCGGGTGGAGGGCCAATAACAACAACGTATTCAGTCGTTGCTGCATAGCATCAGAATACGCCTCCGGCTGACTGCCCGCGCAACGTCGCAAACGGTTCCACGCGCGGGCCCGCCATTGCCGGGTGATCCACGGCCCACCGCACGGCCCGGTATGGACCCTCCGGCTGCCAGCGCGGCGGCAACGCGCTACCCTTGCCGCCCCCGATCTGGTCCCGCTCATGTCCGTCGACAACAACCAACGCGATCTCGAAGCCGGCATCCACACCGACCTGCACGGCCGGCTGACCTACGGCGGCTACCTGCGGCTGGACCAGCTGCTCAGTGCCCAGCAGCCGCTGTCCAACCCGCCGCACCATGACGAGATGCTCTTCATCATCCAGCACCAGACGTCGGAGCTGTGGTTGAAGCTGCTGGGGCACGAGCTTGGCGCGGCCATCGGCTTCCTGCAGCGCGATGAAGTCTGGCAGTGCCGCAAGGTGCTGGCCCGCAGCAAGCAGGTGCTGCGCCAGCTCACCGAGCAGTGGTCGGTGCTGGAAACCCTGACCCCGTCCGAATACATGGGCTTCCGCGACGTGCTGGGGCCTTCCTCGGGATTCCAGTCGCTGCAGTACCGCTACATCGAGTTCCTGCTGGGCAACAAGAACGCGCAGATGCTGCAGGTGTTCGAGCATGATCCGGCCGGGCAGGCGCAGCTGCGGAGCGTGCTGGAGGCACCCAGCCTGTACGAGGAATTCCTGAAGTACCTGGCCCGCTTCGGCCACGCCGTGCCGGCGATGTACGAGACCCACGACTGGACCCAGCCGCATGTGGCCGACGACGCCCTGCAGCCGGTCTTCGAGCGCATCTACCAGGACACCGACCGCTACTGGCGCGAGTATTCGCTGTGCGAGGACCTGGTGGACCTGGAGACGGCCTTCCAGCTCTGGCGGTTCCGCCACATGCGTACGGTGATGCGGGTGATCGGCTTCAAGCGTGGTACCGGAGGCTCGTCCGGGGTCGGCTTCCTGCGCCAGGCGCTGGAGCTGACCTTCTTCCCCGAGCTGTTCCAGGTGCGGACCACGCTGCAGGCCGCGCCCCCGCCGGAGCTGGGCTGATCCCCATTCATCCGGATCCCGGCCGGCGGCTGGATCGTTTCAGATGCAAGTTCAGCGAGCAGGCGGCCACCTGCCTCAAACGGCGTGTATTTGACGTGAACGCCACAAGTCGGTGATCCTCGCGCGTTGCTCCATTGCACATCGGACGTGCTCGTCATCCACCGAACCAGGAATCCCGCATGAGCGTAAACGCCACTGCGAACACCCCGGAGCCGGCGCTGCCGGACTTCAAGACCACGCTGGGCCACCCGCGCCCGCTGTGGATGCTGTTCATGACCGAGTTCTGGGAACGCTTTGCGTTCTACGGCATCCGCTGGGCCTTGGTGCTGTACATCGTCGCCCAGTTCTACAACGGCAACGCCGCCGGCGAGGGCGATGCCAGCCGCATCTACGGTGCCTATCTGGCGCTGGTGTACGCGGCGGCGATCTTCGGCGGCTACGTGGCCGACCGGGTGCTGGGCTACCAGCGCTCGATCCTGACCGGCGCGATCATCATGGCGGCCGGCCTGTTCATGATCTCGCTGCCGGAAGAGCATCTGTTCAAGCTCGGCCTGGCCACGATCATCGTGGGCAACGGCCTGTTCAAGCCGAACATCTCCACCATGGTCGGCAAGCTGTATGGCCTGAAGGACGAGCGCCGCGATTCGGGCTTCACCATCTTCTACATGGGCATCAACATCGGCGCGATGATCGCCCCGGTGCTGACCGAGTACCTGGCCCGCAAGGTGTTCGGCACTTCGGAAATGCCGTCGTACAAGGTCGTGTTCATCGCCTCCGGCGTGGGCATGCTGATCTCGCTGGTGTGGTTCTACATCGGCCGGGCCGGCCTGAAGGGCATCGGCGCACCGCCGGCCGGTGCCGAAGGCTTCGGTCGCATCGTGATGGTGCTGGTAGGCGCGCTGGTGGCCATCCCGGTCGCCTACTTCCTGCTGGCGACCGGCGCCACCGCGCTGGCCTGGATCCTGGGCGTGATGTTCGCTGCGCTGGCCGTGCTGCTGCTGGTCGAAGGCATCCGCGAGGGCAAGGTGCAGCGCGACCGCGTGATCGCCATGCTGATCATCTTCGCGTTCAACGTCATGTTCTGGATGTTCTTCGAACAGGCCGGCAGCTCGTTCACCTTCCTGGCCGAGAACATCGTCAACCGTGACTTCGGCAACTGGACCTTCCCGACCGCGTGGTTCCAGTCGGTGAACTCGGTGGCCATCATCACCCTGGCGCCGCTGATCGCCTGGATCTGGGTGGCCCTGGGTCGCGCCAATCCGTCCATCCCGCGCAAGTTCGGCCTGGGCCTGCTGTTCAACGGCGCGGCCTTCGCCCTGCTGATGTTTGCCCTGTCGCAGATGGTCGTGGACGGCAAGATCCCGTTCTGGACCCTGTTCATGGTCTACGTCATCCAGTCCGTCGGTGAGCTGTGCCTGTCGCCGATCGGCCTGTCGATGGTGACCAAGCTGGCCCCGGTCCGCCTGGTCGGCTTCGGCATGGGTGGCTGGTTCCTGTCCACCGGCATCGGCAACAACCTGTCGGGCATCTTCGCCGGCGCCGTCAGTGGTGAAGGCGGCATGACGATCGATTCGGCACTGAAGGGGTATACCTTCGGCTTCTGGGCCCTGATCGGTTCCGGCGTGGTGCTGTTCCTGATTGCCCCGCTGATCAACAAGCTGATGCACGGCGTCAAGTGATGAGAGGGTAGCTGGCATGCGTACGAAGCTCGGTGGTGCGATGGGGATGGTCTGTGCGGCGCTGATCGGCGCGTGTTCGCAACCCCCGCCACCCGCCGCCACCGGGCCGACGCAGCCACTGGATACCCGTCCCACCGAGCCACCGGTCGCTGACCCCAGCGAACCGGTGGCCTCGGGCAACACCCCGGTGGCGGCGGATATCGCCGCCATCGCCGGGCTCAGTGCACAGTTCGACCCGGCCCGCGACCCCGCCGACGATCTGGCCACCGCCAAGGTGGAAGCCCAGCGTGGCAAGAAGCGCATCATCCTCGAGGTCGGCAACGCCGGCTGCGACCGCTGTCATGCGCTGGACCAGATCGTGGAGGGGGATGGCGACCTGCGCCGTTTCCGCGATGCCCACTACGTGTGGGTGAAGGTCAATGAGAGCGACGAGAAGCCCAACAGCGCTTTCCTCGGCCAGTTCCCGGAGATGGGCCGCGACTACCCCTACCTGCTGGTGCTCGATGCCGACGGCACCCTGCTGGCACCGCAGGCAACGGCGGCAATGCGCAGAGGCGAGACCTACCTGCCGGCGCAGGTGATGGCCTTCCTCAAGCAGTGGGCGCCTGATCGGTAGCGCCGGGCCATGCCCGGCGGATGCGCGCGCCGTCACATTCCCAGCATCGCCGCCTCAATTTCATCGCACGCACGCCGTTACCGGCAAGGCTCCCGGTCGACCCGACGTCGACGCACCCTACCGGAACGCCCATGCACAGCGACCACGCCGAACGATTGCCCGATCCTGCCAGCAGCCTGGGCGAGGGTGGTGCTGGCGAGGGCGTGACCCTGCCGGCACAGGACGCACTGCTGGATGACGTCGGCATCGGCGACAGTGCCCCCGAAGCGGCCCCGCCGCACCATCGCCTGCCGCAGATCGCACTGCCTGACAACGTCGTGCTGAAGGGCGCGGTGCAGACGCTGGTGGAACAGAAATCGCGACTCGATGCGCTGGCGTCGCAGGGCCAGCTGGCCGGCCTGCTGCCGCCGGAATGGCAGGGCAACGGCGTACGCGCCATCGAGCTGTCCACCTTCATCCAGGGCGTGCTGCCGTTCCTGCAGCCGGGAGAACGTGGCGAGACCGCGGCCGCACGCCTGCCGGTGCGGCATGTGCTGGGCGACGACAGCCGTTGGGGCCTGCCGGATGTGGCCGAACCGAAGTCGCTGGCGTGGTACCTGGCCAGTGACGAACGCGCCACTGCGGGCGGCAGGGACGTGGCCGAAGCCTTTCTGGTCGGGGCGCTGGGCGTGGCGTGGATGCAGGAGGGGCGCAGCCGCGCGGGATTCCTGCGTGCCGTGGGGCAGGACAGCCTGGCCGCGCGGGTGACCATGCTGGGCTATCCGGCGGCCACCGAGCTGGCGCTGTACAGCGTGGTCGCGCATGGCCAGTCGCAGGTCTGGTGCGTGCACGCTCGCCGTCGCATGCGTCCACTGGTCGCGCCATGGCTGAGCGTGCCGCTGTTGACGGCGTACGGGGTGCCCGCACCGGTGCCGTGGCCGTCCGCGTTCCCGCCCGTGGACGCCGTTGCCGAGGCGCTGGCGACCGCGCGCCAGGGACGCGCGCTGCCCGAGGTGGATCTGGGCAAGGTGGTGGCGAAGATGGCCGAAGACGCAGCCGGCGAAGCATGGCAGCCGGTCAGCCTGCTGCAGCTCAACACGTGGTCGCCGCGCTGGCATTTCTTCCTCGGCACCTTCGTCGGCGTGCCGTCCCTGCTGCTGGTGGCTGCCGCGCTGGCCCTGCCGGGGGCGGTCGAAGCGGCCACGGTTGCCGCGTCGCTGGGCTTTGCCGGTGGCGCGATCGGGGCACTCGCAGTGCCGTGGATCCATGCGCGGCGCAAGCACCTGAGCTGAACCGTGCTGTCCTGAGACCGGGGCCGAGCCCCGGCGGCACGCCTCAGACGCCTTCGCCCATCCGTTCCAGGCCATCGCCCGCCAGGCGCAGGATCAGCGTTTCCAGCAGCTGTTCCTCCTCCTCGCTCAGCACCGACATCAGCTTGCGGGTGATCTCGATCACCAGCGGCGCGATGGTCTCGTACACCTCGAAGCCCGCTGCCGACAGGGCCAGGACCGAGCGGCGACGGTCGTCGCCATGGGTCTCGCGCTTGATGAAGCCACGCTCGAGCAGGCGCGCCACCGCGCGGCTGACCGCCACCTTGTCCATCGCCGTGCGGTCGGAGACCTCGCTGGCCGACGACCCGGGATACAGCGCCAGGATGGTGATGACCCGCCATTCCGGAATGGCCAGACCGTAGCGATCACCGTACAGCTTGGCGATGTTGCCGCTGACCCGGTTGGACAGCACGCTCAGCCGGTAGGGCAGGAACTGTTCCAGGTCGAGCAGGACGTGCGATGCACGCAGGCGTGTCGAAGCGGGATCGGCGGGGCTCATGTTGCGGTGCACCTTGCTGGTGGTTTCAAGTGTAACTATAAGGGTTGGGTCCAGACCCTGCATTCTCGCCGGGTCGTTACCTGCCCGCACCTGGTTTGTACCGATGCGGTACCGATTCGGAGCCCCGCCATGAATACCGCAGTCCAGCCCTCCTCGCATCCCAATCCGGGCATGCAGGTCACCACCTTCGAGAACCCGATGGGCATCGATGGTTTCGAGTTCGTCGAGTTTGCTGCCCCGGCCGGCCGCGGCCAGGAGCTGCACGACTACTTCCGCAGGATGGGCTTCACGGCGGTGCTCAGGCACAAGCAGCGTCCGATTACCGTCTATCGCCAGGGCGACGTCAACTTCCTGGTCAATGAAGACCCGGATTCGTTCGCTGCCGACTTCGCCGAAAAGCATGGTCCGTGCGCCTGCGGCTTCGCCATCCGCTTCAAGAAGCCGGGCCAGGAGGTCTACCAGACCGCGCTGGGCAACGGTGCCGAGGCCATCGGCTTCAAGCCGGACAGCAAGGCGGTCGGCGCGCCGGTCATCAAGGGCATCGGTGACTGCATGCTGTACCTGGTCGACCGCTATGGCAGCGCCGGCAGCATCTACGACGGCGACTACGAGCCGATCGCCGGCGTCGATCAGCATCCGGTGGGCTTCGGCCTGACCTTCATCGACCACCTGACCCACAACCTGTACTTCGGCAACATGCAGCAGTGGTCGGACTACTACGAGCGGCTGTTCAACTTCCGCGAGATCCGCTACTTCGACATCAAGGGCCTGAAGACCGGCCTGGTGTCCAAGGCCATGACCGCGCCGGACGGCATCGTGCGCATTCCGCTCAACGAATCGTCCGATCCGAAGAGCCAGATCAACGAATACCTGGATGCCTACAAGGGAGAGGGCATCCAGCACATCGCCTGCTTCACCGAGAACATCTACGAGACCGTCGAGGCGATGCGTGCGCAGGGTGTGGATTTCCTCGACACACCGGACACCTACTTCGACGTGATCGACCAGCGCGTGCCGAACCATGGCGAGGACGTGCCGCGCCTGGCGAAGAACAAGATCCTGATCGACGCCGATCCGGAAACCCACCAGCGCAAGCTGCTGCAGATCTTCACCCAGAACTGCATCGGCCCGATCTTCTTCGAGATCATCCAGCGCAAGGGCAATGAAGGTTTCGGCGAAGGCAACTTCACTGCGCTGTTCGAGAGCATCGAGCGCGACCAGATCCGCCGCGGCGTGCTGTAACGTTTCAGACCTGCACCCTCAGCGGTAGCGCCGGGCCATGCCCGGCGGCTTTCCGTTCCGGCCTTGCCGTTCCAGGAGCCCCCATGTCCACCTCCATCACCGCCCGTGGCTACCAGTCCGGTTTCGGCAACGAATTCGCCACCGAAGCCGTGGCCGGCGCGCTGCCGGTCGGGCAGAACTCGCCGCAGAAGGTGGCCCATGGCCTGTATGCCGAGCAGCTGTCCGGCACCGCCTTCACCGCGCCGCGCGGCAGCAACCGGCGCAGCTGGCTGTACCGGATCCGCCCGGCGGTGACCCATGGTGAGTTCACCCCGTTCGCGCAATCGCGCCTGCAGTGCGATTTCGGCTCGCAGCCGGCCTCGCCGAACCAGCTGCGCTGGAGCCCGCTGCCGCTGCCGGAACTGCCCACCGACTTCGTCGAAGGGCTGTACACCATGGGCGGCAATGGTTCGCCGGATGCCCACGCCGGCGTCGGCATTCATCTGTATGCCGCGAACCGGGACATGGTTGGCCGCTACTTCTACGATGCCGACGGCGAACTGCTGATCGTGCCCCAGCTGGGTGGGCTGCGCCTGCTGACCGAGCTGGGCGTGATCGAGATCGAACCGCAGCAGATCGCGGTGATTCCGCGTGGCGTGCGCTTCCGCGTCGAGCTGCCTGATGGCCCGAGCCGGGGCTACATCTGCGAGAACTACGGCGCCCTGCTGAAGCTACCCGATCTGGGGCCGATCGGCGCCAACGGCCTGGCCAATCCGCGCGACTTTGAAACCCCGCATGCGGCCTTCGAGGACCTCGACGGTGAGTTCGAACTGATCGCCAAGTTCGAAGGACGCCTGTGGCGCGCGCCGATCGACCATTCGCCGCTGGACGTGGTCGCCTGGCACGGCAATTACGCGCCGTACCGCTACGATCTGCGCCGCTTCAACACCCTCGGTTCGATCAGCTACGACCACCCGGACCCGTCGATCTTCCTGGTACTGCATTCGCCCAGCGACACAGCAGGGACCAGCAACATGGATTTCGCCATCTTCCCGCCGCGCTGGCTGGTTGCGCAGAACACCTTCCGGCCACCGTGGTTCCACCGCAACATCGCCAGCGAGTTCATGGGCCTGGTGCACGGTGCCTACGATGCCAAGGCCGAAGGCTTCGTGCCGGGCGGCGCCTCCCTGCACAACTGCATGAGCGGCCACGGACCGGATGCACCGACCTTCGACAGGGCCTCCAGTGCCGATCTGTCCAGGCCCGACGTGGTCAAGGACACCATGGCCTTCATGTTCGAGACCCGCGCGGTGATCCGCCCGACCGCCCAGGCGCTTGATGCCGGGCACCGGCAGGCCGATTACCAGCAGTGCTGGGCAGGGCTGCGCAACAACTTCCGATGAGCCTCATGCGGCATCGGTGAAGGCGTCGCAGTGCTCCAGCGGCAGGACTTCCAGCAGCCGCTGCCGTACGCGTTCGCAGTAGCCTTCGGAGGTCAGCGCGGGCAGTACCTGCAACGCCGAGTGCAGCACCTGCAGCACATCGGTCTGCGCACGTGCCTGCTGCAGGTCGCGGAACAGCGCCGCTGCCTGCGGATGCCGCTGCATCTCCAGGATGCCCAGCAGATAGATCCGTGAGGCGACCAGCGAGCGGCGCCGTTCGATCGGCGTGGCCGCAGGCGCGGGTGCCTGCGGCCGGGCAGGTGTGCGCCCGGATGCCGCCGCCGCGGGAGGCGGGGCGTCGGTTTCCAGATAGCCGGCATGGATCAGCTGGATCAGCATGGCCGGCGTCTCCTGGCCCATCAGCCCGCTCAGCTCGGTGACGCTGCGCTGGCCATCGCACAGGATGAGCAGCCGGCGCTGGCGCATGTCCAGCGGCGCGCGGTGCGCCTGCAGCGCGGTTCGGGCGAGATCGGTCTTGCGCGGTTGCATGGATGGGACAGCCAGGACGGTGCACGCCGAGCCTGAACGAAGGCGATGAAACAGCGATGACAATGCAGCGCCTGCACGCGGCCTGCGGTAGCGTCCGCCCATCCCTCCTGGAGCGATACCGATGAAGCTGCTGCCATTGGCTGGTCTGATGCTGCTGTCCCTGACCGCCTGTGGCGGTGGTTCGGACAAACAGGGAGCGGCCGGCAGCGGCAGCGACTCGCCGGCCGAGACCGCCAGCGCCACCGGCCCGGCACAATCGGCCGATCCGGACCTGGCGTCACGGCCGGCCAACGATGCCCGCGCCGACAGCCCCGCGCGCCTGGACGGTTTCGGCGGGGTGGCGCTGGGTGCGGGCATCGCCGAGGTGCGCAGCGGCTTCGGCGCGCCGCTGCAGGGGCTGGGCAGCGATGCGGCAGGCAGGCCATTGCCGGCCGACGACGGCAACGAGGACTGCTATTTCCTGCGTCCGCAGCAGGCCGATGACCCACGCCTGATGATCGAAGGCCGCAAGCTGGTCCGCTATGACGTGCGCAGCGCCGCCATCACCGCGCCGGGCGGCGGCAGGGTCGGCATGACCCTGGGCGAGTTGCAGGTGCTGTATCCGGAGCGTGCCGATGTCGGTCCCGACAAGTACGACGACAAGGCCCAGCACCTGCGCGTGCGTCCGGCGCAGGAAGGTGCGGCGGTGATCGATTTCGCCCTGGGGCCCGACGGCCGGGTCAGCGCGTGGCGGGTCGGCCAGACCCCGCAGGTCGATTACACCGAAGGTTGTGGCTGATCCTTGATGCAGCGCCCAGCCTCGCGGCCGGGCCAAGCGTAGAATCGCGCGACGACCGCTGGGGGAGTGCTCGATGATCGCCATTGCCATCGCCTGGTTTCTGCTTGGCCTGCTGCTGCTGGGGCTCGGCGGAGACTCCATCGTCAAGGCCGTTTCCGGCCTGGCCCAGCGCTTCGGTGCCCGCCCGTTCACGGCGGGTCTGCTGCTGCTCGGCGTGGCGACGTCGATGCCGGAGCTGGTGGTCAACGCCCGCGCGCTGGCCGTGGGCCAGCCGGAACTGGCGCTGGGCAACGCGGTGGGCAGCAGCATCGCCAACCTGGGCCTGACGCTGGCGATCGCGGCGATCGCGGCCCCGTTGCTGCTGCGCGCGCGCCTGCAGGCCGTGCTCTGGTGGTCGCTGCTGGGGGCCGGCGTTCTGTTGATCCTGTTCGGGCTGGATGCCCGCCTCGCGCGCTGGGAAGGTGTCGTGCTGCTGGCCGGCTTCGTCGTCATGCAGGCCGTGCTGATGCGCCGTGGCCGCAGTGAGACCGCCGATGTGCAGGCGGCCATCGCACGATCGGCGCTGAGCCGCACCAGCCTGCCGTTGAATATGCTGCGTGTGCTGGTGGCCGTGGTGGCCCTTTACTGGGGGGCGCGGCTGGTCGTTGGCGCGGCGGCCGACTTCGGCGTCGCACTTGGATGGACGCCGCTGCTGGTCGGCCTGCTGCCGCTTGCGATCGGCACGGCCTTGCCGGAGGTGGCCACCGCCATCGCCGCCGCGCGGCGTGGCCATGGCGACATGGTGCTGGGCCACGTGCTCGGCTCCAGCGCGGTCAATCTGCTGCTGGTGATCGGCGCGATGGCGGCGCTGCAGCCGCTGGCCCTGCCGGCATCGTTCGTGCGCCTGGAACTGCCCGCGCTGCTGGCCTTTGCCCTGGTGCTGTATCCGATGCTGCGTGGCGACCTGAAGATCAGCCGTGGCGAAGGCGTGATCCTGCTGGTGGCGTTCTTCGGCTGGTTCGTATTGGAACTGCTGCTGGTGGGTGCACCGGCACTGTAGCGCCGAGCCCATGCACGGCTCGGCAGTAGATCCCCGCCCTGAGTGGATGCGGGGAGTCGTGTGATCAGCGTGTCGGGCTCTGCTCTTCTTTCCGCGCCGGCTCCGGCGGCGGCAGCTGCTCTTCGGCAGCCCGTTCGTTGCCGGGCAGGGTAGGACGGGTTTCCATCAAAAGCGACAACGCGGCCTTGGCCATCATGTGCGCGCTGATCGGCGCGGTGATGAACAGGAAGACGGTGATCAGCAGCTCGCGCGGCTGCGGATCCTGGCCGAGGAAGATGTGGTAGCAGACCGAACACACCAGCACGCAGCCCACGCCCAGCGTGCTGGCCTTGGTCGGCGCATGCAGCCGCTTGAAGAAGGTCGACAGCTTCACCAGGCCCAGCGCACCGACCAGGATGAAGAAGCAGCCGAACAGCAGCAGGACCGACAGGCCGATCTGGATCGCGGTGATCATTCGACGATGTCCCGGCGCAGCACGAACTTGCTCAGCACCACGGTGCTGCCGAAGCCGAGCATGGCGATCACCAGTGCGGCCTCGAAGTAGATCGGCGAGTTGAGGTACATGCCGAACAGCATCAGTTCGGCGATGGCAGTCACTGAAAGTGTGTCGAGGGCGAGGATGCGGTCAGGCACGCTCGGGCCGCGCAGCAGGCGCCAGGTCGCCAGCAGCATGGCCAGTCCGACCACGTGCATGCATACCACCAGGGTGGTCTGGATGACTTCAAAACCGGTCATGGGAAGATCTCCATCAACGGGGCTTCGTAACGTTGCTTGATCGTGTCGATCAGCGCCTGTGGATCCTCCAGGTGCAGCACGTGCACCAGCAGGAACCTGCGGTCGTCGCTGAGTGCCGCCGACACCGTACCCGGGGTCAGGGTGATCATGCTGGTCAGCGCGGCGATGCCGTGGATGTTGGCGATGTCCAGCGGCAGCCAGATGAAGCCCGGATGGATGTTCTTCTCCGGGCCGAGCACCTGCAGGGCCACCCGGATGTTGGACATCAGGATGTCCCACAGGGTGACGCACAGCAGCTTCGGTACCGGGCGCAACGTACCGATGCGGGCGAACTCGCGATCCAGGCGCGCGGCGAACAGCGGCACGACCACGCCCAGCACAAGGCCCAGCAGGATCTGGCCAAGGTTGAAGCTGTCGGACATCAGCAGCCAGAACGCCACCACCATCATGCTCAGTGCGGGCGACGGTACCAGGCGGCGGAACAGGGGGCGTTGCGCGGTCATGGCTGGCGGATCTCCGGTGTGGTCGCGCGCAACTGCTGCACGTACTCGCCCGGCTGCAGCAGCTGGGCGGCGGTGGCGTCGGTATGGCGCATCAGCGGGGCGGCGGCCAGGGTCATGCCGATGCCGTAGGCCAGCAGGATGCAGGCAGCGAACAGCTCGACCCTGCGCAGCTTGGCCTTGCGGGGCGGCGGCGCGTCCGGCTCGGGCAGCGGCACGCGCCAGAACAGGCGGATGCCTCCTCGGGTCAGGCCCATGATGACCAGCAGGCTGCTGACCAGCACGGCCGTCCATACCGCGCCGGTGTACTGCGCCGGCATCCCGGCCAGCAGGGCGGCCTTGGCCAGGAAGCCCGACAGCGGCGGAAGTCCGGCGACCGACACGGCGCCGATCAGGAACAGTACCGCCGGCGTTTCCTTGCCCGGCATCGGTGCGATCACTTCCTTGCGGTCGCTGGCACCGCCGCGTCGGCGTCGGATCAGGTCGGCCACCAGGAACAGCGCGGCAGCGACGAAACTGCTGTGTGGCAGATAGTACAGACCGGCGGAGAGCACCTTCGGCGTGCCCACCGAGAAGGCAATGAACAGGGTCGCGGCCGAGACGATCACCAGGTAGGAGATCAGCACGCGCAGGCGCGCGGCGGCCAGCGCGCCCAGGCCGCCCAGTACCAGCGTGGCCACGCCGGCCCACAGCAGCCAGTCGCGTCCGTATCCGGCCATCGCGCCGGCGTCCTCGCCGAACCACAGCATCTGCACGCGCAGCACGGCGTACAGGCCGACCTTGGTCATGATCGCAAACAGCGCAGCGACCGCAGCAGGTGCGCGCGCGTACGATTCGGGCAGCCAAAGGTACAGCGGCATCAGGGCGGCCTTGGCGCAGAACACCAGCAGCAGCAGGCCCATCGTGGCCTTCACCAGGGTCAGCTGTGCCGGCGGAACCTCGGCGATGCGCTGCGACAGCTCCGCCATGTTCAACGAGCCGAGCGAGGCGTACAGCAGGCCGAGTGCGATCAGGAACAGCGTCGATGCGGTGACATTGAACACCACGTAGTGCAGGCCGATGCGCATGCGCAGGCCACGGCCGCCGCTCAGCAGCAGGCCGTAGGAAGCGATCAGCATCACCTCGAAGAACACGAACAGGTTGAAGATGTCGCCGGTGAGGAACGCACCGTTGAGGCCGACCAACTGGAACTGGAACAGCGCATGGAAGTGCGGCGCGCGCCGGTCCCAGCCCGAGCAGGCATGCAGCAGGCAGGGGATGGCCAGCAGCAGGGTGGTCAGCAGCATCCACGCCGACAGCCGGTCGGCCACCAGCGCGATGCCCAGGCGCGAGGGCCAGTCACCCAGCAGGTAGACGCGGATGTCACCGCCTGCCGTATCGGCGAACAGCAGCCCGACCACCACGGCCAGGGCCGCCAGTGCCGTCCAGGCCACGGTCCGCTGTACCTTCGGACCATAGCGGCGATGCTCGACGAACAGTGACAGTGCGGCGCCGAGCAGGGGAACCAGGATCGGCAGGATCACCAGATGGTTCATGCGCGGTCCTCGCCCTGGCGCGGCGGCGCATCGTCATCGGGCTCGTGCGCGTCCACGTGGTCGCTGTGGTTGTCGCTGCGGCTGCGCATGGCCAGCACGATGCTCACTGCAGTCATCGCGAAGGCGATCACGATGGCCGTCAGTACCAGCGCCTGTGGCAACGGGTCGGTGTAGTTGCCCAGGTGGCTTTCGACGCCTTCCTGCAGTACCGGTGCCTTGCCCTGCACCAGGCGCCCACCGGCAAAGATCAGCAGGTTGGTGGCGTAGGACAGGAAGGTCATGCCAAGGATCACGTCGAAGCTGCGCGCCCGCAGCAGCAGGTACACGCCGATGGCGGTCAGCACGCCGATCGCGGTGGCCAGGGCCAGTTCCATCAGTGCATCTCCCCGGTGCGGGCCGAACGGCGTTGCAGATCGATCTCGCCCTTGCGGGCGGTGCGGGTTCGAGAGGGCTTGACCGTGCCCATCATCGACAGCATCAGCATGGCGCCACCGAACACCACCAGGTACACGCCGATGTCGAAGCCGATCGCGCTGGCCAGCGGCACGTCGCCGATCAGCGGCAGGTGCAGGTCGAGGTGCCCGCTGGTCAGGAACGGCACGCCGAACAGCATCGAAGCACTGCCACTGAGCAGGGCGATCAGCAGGCCGGTGCCGATGCACCGGA
This sequence comes from Stenotrophomonas sp. STEN009, assembly GCF_056760395.1. Lineage (NCBI taxonomy): Bacteria > Pseudomonadati > Pseudomonadota > Gammaproteobacteria > Lysobacterales > Lysobacteraceae > Stenotrophomonas > Stenotrophomonas sp. STEN009. The sequence goes on from NZ_JBRRES010000003.1 coordinate 119,567, forward strand.
TGTAGTCGAAGCCGAAGCGCGACTCCACCGATGCCGTACCCTGGATCACGTACTGGATCAGCAGCGGCACCGCCAGTACCAGGCCGGCGATGAACCCGCCGCCCGGGGCGTTGTGACCGCGCAGGAACAGGAAGATGGAGACCGTCAGCGTCAGCGGGAACATGATCTGCGCCAGGTCGGCCGGTACCGGCAGCTTGATCGGCGGCCCGGGCATGATCTGCTCCGGGGCCATCCGCGTGCGGCGCAGCAGCGCGTGCACCACCAGCGCGGCGATGCCGAACACGGTGATCTCGCCGAAGGTATCAAAGCCGCGGAAGTCGACCAGGATCACGTTGACCACGTTCTGGCCATACGCTTCGGGCAGGGCACGCGCGACCAGCTCACCGGCCATGGTGTTCGGCGGCAGGGTCATCGCGGTATAGGCCAGCGCGCCGAGACCGGAACCGGCGATGACCGCGATCAGCGCGTCGCGGCGCTTGCGCCAGCGCGGCCGCTCCGGTCCGGACTGGGCGGGCAGATAGTTCATCCCCAGCAGCATCAGGACCAGGGTCACCATCTCCACCAGCAGCTGGGTCAGTGCCAGATCCGGTGCCGACAGGAACACGAAGGTCAGCGCCACCATCAGGCCGACCCCGCCCACCAGCAGCACCGCCAGCAGGCGCTGCTTGTACACGCGCAGCGTGGCGATCGCGCAGCCCATCATCACCAGCCACAACGCCCAGCCCAGCAGTGGAATCGGCTGCGGCGCGGTCCAGTTCGGGGACGCCGGGTTCGCCACGAACGGCGCGGCGGCCACCACGATCGCGACCAGCACCAGGCCCAGCAGCATCCGCTGCAGGCTGCCGTTGGCAATGCCGTTGGTCAGGCGCATGGCCAGTGCGGAAACCGCATCCAGCTGCGCATGGAACACGTTGCGGCCGGTGGTGGTATTGGTCACGGCATGCAGGTTGATCAGCTTGCGCAGGCCGAAGTACAGGGCGATACCGCCCACCACGCCGATCGCGCTCATCGCCAGCGGCAGGTTGAAGCCATGCCATACCGACAGGCTGTACTCGGGCATGGCGCTGCCGAGGATGGAGGCGGCAGCGGCATGCAGGACCGGCGCCACCGTCAGCGCGGGCGCGATGCCGACTGCCACGCAGACCACCACCAGCAGTTCCACCGGTACCTTCATCCAGCGCGGCGGTTCATGGGGAACGCGGTCCAGCCCGTGCGGGCCGGGGCCGAAGAAGGTGTCGTGCACGAAGCGCAGGCTGTAGGCCACGCCGAACACGCCGGCCAGCAACGCCGCGATCGACACCGCCATGCGCATGGTCTCGGTGCCGCCGGCGCTGATCGCCTCGGCGAACAGCATTTCCTTGGACAGGAAGCCGTTGAGCAGCGGAATGCCGGCCATGGCCAGCGAGGCGATGATCGCCAGTGCGCTGGTGAAGGGCATCAGTTTCCGCAGTCCGCCCAGCTTGCGCATGTCGCGGGTGCCGGTCTCATGGTCGATGATGCCGGCGGCCATGAACAGCGAGGCCTTGAAGGTGGCGTGGTTGAGGATGTGGAACACGCCGGCGACCACCGCCATCGGCGTGGACAGGCCGAACAGCAGGGTGATCAGGCCCAGGTGGGAGATCGTCGAATACGCCAGCAGCCCTTTCAGGTCGTGCTGGAAGATCGCGTTCCAGGCGCCGATCAGCAGGGTCAGCGCGCCGATGCCGCTCACCGTATAGAAGAACAGGTCACTGCCGGCCAGTACCGGATGCAGGCGCGCCAGCAGGAACACGCCTGCTTTGACCATGGTGGCCGAGTGCAGGTAGGCCGAGACCGGTGTCGGTGCCGCCATCGCATGCGGCAACCAGAAATGGAACGGGAACTGGGCGCTCTTGGTGAAGATGCCGGCCAGCACCAGGAACAGGGCATAGGGATACAGCGCGCTGGCGCGGATCTGTTCACCGGCCGCCAGCACCACATCCAGGTCGAAGCTGCCGACGATGCGCCCGATCAGCAGCACGCCACCGAGCAGGGCCAGCCCGCCGCCGCCGGTGATCACCAGCGCCATGCGTGCGCCCTCGCGCGCATCCTGGCGATGTGACCAGAAGCCGATCAGCAGGAACGAGCTGATGCTGGTCATTTCCCAGAAGATCATCAGCAACAGCAGGTTGCCCGACAGCACCATGCCGAGCATGGCGCCCATGAACAGCAGCAGGTAGCAGTAGAAGCGGTGGGCGTTGTCCTGCGCACTGAGGTAGTACCGCGCGTACAGCACCACCAGCGCGCCGATGCCCAGCACCAGGCCGGCAAACATCCAGGCCAGGCCGTCCAGCCGAAGATGGAAGTCCAGGCCGATCTGCGGCAGCCAGGGCAGCAGGGTGCGGACGATCTGGCCGTCGAGCACCGCCGGGGTCAGCCAGCCGAGAATGGCCAAGCCGCCCAACGGCGCCAGCGCCGCCAGCCAGGCAGCAGTCGAGCGCGAACTACGGGGGAAGGCCGCAACAGCCGCTGCCATCAGGAACGGCAGGGCCAGCAGCAGAGGCAGGCTGGGGAGCATGCAGGGAATCCATGATTCACGAGCAGGTCAGTGAGGATAACAGGCTGCGAAATGTCGCCGAAAGCCATCGAACGGCGATCAATTGCCTGTAACGTTCGCTGATTCATTTTTTTGCAGTGCAGCATCTGCTCCGCGGTGCCGGCAGGGGCTGCACCCTACGCCCGCGCACGGCGACCGCAGGCCCTGTCGCACAGGGGCTGCCGCTGCGACAGGCGCTCAGGCAAAGGGCTGAGCGTGCAGGCTGGCAGGCCGGCAGTGGACCGCAGGTGAGGAAACCCGCCCGTTCAGGAAGCGAGGGTGACGCTCGCCCGGAGGCGTGTCAGTAACGCCAGTCGAGCCTGCGATAGAGCTTGGCCATCACCCAGGCCGGGCCGATCAGCAGGTAAGTCAGGTCGGTCAGGAAGCTGGGCTTGCGGCCCTCGAACTTGTGCCCGATGAACTGCGCGATCCAGGCCACCACGAACACCGTCACCGCCAGCCAGAACAGGTTGTGCAGGCCGATCTCGGCCTCCAGCAGGCGGCACAGGCAGCCGAACACGAAGAACTGGATGAGCATGCCGATGCCCAGCGGACGCGACAGCTTGTTGTAGAAGCACCAGGCACTGAACATCGCGAACGCCGACCAGATGCCGTACTGGAACCAGGTGATCAGGGGGGGCAGGCACCACAGCAGGGCCACGGCCGACCACAGGATGGCCGGTACCGCGACCACGTGGATGCGCTGGTTGATCGTATTGCGGTGATCGTCGGAGTAGCTGGCGAAGTAGCGGTCGATCGGCCGCGCGAGCTCGGTGGTGGTCTGCATGCTTCTTCGCTTCCTCCGGTGAGGCCGACAGCATACTCCCGGGCGCCTTCGCACAGCGCCACCCTGGGCGCTGCCGGGCAGGACGCCCCCGGTCGCTGCGACCGGGGGCGCAGGGGATCAGTCGACGCTGATCCCGGCCAAACGCTGCAGCGCCTCGGCGTACTTGGCGCGGGTGCGCTCGATGATCTCCGCCGGGATGTTCGGGCCCGGGGCGGTCTTGCCCCAGTCCAGCGTCTCCAGGTAATCGCGCACGAACTGCTTGTCGTAGCTGGGCGGGCTGGTGCCCACTTCGTACTCGTCGGCCGGCCAGTAACGCGATGAATCCGGCGTCAGCATCTCGTCCATGATGTACAGGCGGCCGTCGGCATCGGTGCCGAACTCGAACTTGGTGTCGGCCAGGATGATGCCGCGCTCGCGGGCGTAATCGGCGGCGAACTTGTAGATGCGCAGGGTGGCATCGCGCACGCGCTCGGCCAGTTCGGCGCCGACCTGCCGCACCATCGCATCGAAATCGATGTTCTCGTCATGGTCGCCCACCGCGGCCTTGGTCGAGGGGGTAAAGATCGGTTCGGGCAGCTGCTCGGCCTGGCGCAGCCCATCGGGCAGGTCGATGCCGCTGACCTTGCCGGTGCGCTGGTAGTCCTTCCAGCCGCTGCCGATCAGGTAGCCGCGGGCGATCGCTTCCACCGGCACCGGCTTCAGCTTGCGGGTGACCACGGCGCGCCGGGCGTACAGCGCCGGGTCCACGCCTTCAGGCAGCACGCTGGCCACGTCGATGCCGGTCAGGTGATTGGGCATCAGGTGCGCGGTCTTGGCGAACCAGAAATTGGAGACCTGGCAGAGCATTTCGCCCTTGCCGGGGATCGGGTCGGGCAGCACCACGTCGAACGCCGACAGGCGATCGGTGGCGACCATCAGCAGGTAGTCGCCCGGCGGGGTCCCTGCAGGCAGCCGCTCGCGCGGGATATCGAACACATCACGCACCTTGCCGCGGTGGCGCAAGGGCAGGCCGGGGAGATCGGATTGCAACAGCGTGGTTGGCACGGGCACTCCTGGGGCGTTGTCGATACGGCTGCCCAACGGACCCGGCGGGCCCGCTGACCAGCGGGCGGCCTAGTGTAAAGCCGTCCGGGCCCGCTGTGACGTAAAATGAGCGTCCATTTCGTCGGTCGACCCCGGAGCGCCATGCGCTGGTACGGAAAACTGCTCGGATTCATCGCCGGCGCCTTGCTGTTCCGGCCCAATCCGCTGTTCGGCGCGGTGGTCGGCCTGCTGATCGGCCATGCCTTTGATTCGGATTGGTTCCGCCTGAACAAGGAGAACCCGTACCGGGAGCTGGGGCTGACCTCCGAGGCCACCGATGCCGAGGTCGAGCGCGCCTACCGCAAGCTGATCTCGCAGTACCACCCGGACAAGCTTGGCGGCGCCGCCCCCGAGCTGCAGCAGCAGGCCGAGCAGAAGTCGCGGCGCATCAACGCCGCCTACGACCGCATCAAGACCCTGCGCAAGCGCTGACCCCTTTCCCCTCGTTGCAAGGCCCGGCCATGTCCCACTGCCTCATCGCCCCCTCCATCCTGTCCGCCGATTTCGCCCGCCTCGGCGAGGAAGTCGACAACGTCCTGGCCGCCGGTGCGGACTGGGTCCACTTCGACGTGATGGACAACCATTACGTACCCAACCTGACCATCGGCCCGATGGTCTGCCAGGCACTGCGCAAGCACGGCGTGACCGCGCCGATCGACGTGCACCTGATGGTCGAGCCGGTCGACCGCATCATCCCGGACTTCGCCGAAGCCGGTGCCACCTACATCAGCTTCCATCCGGAGGCCAGCCGCCACGTGCACCGCACGATCCAGCTGATCCGTTCGCTGGGCTGCAAGCCGGGCATCGTGCTGAACCCGGCCACGCCGGTGGACATCCTCGACTGGGTGCTGGATGACCTGGACCTGGTGCTGCTGATGTCGGTCAACCCGGGATTCGGCGGCCAGGCCTTCATTCCTTCGGCGCTGGACAAGCTGCGCGTGGTCCGCCAGAAGATCGATGCCAGCGGCAAGGACATCCGCCTGGAAATCGACGGTGGCGTGAAGGCCGACAACATCGGCGAGATCGCGGCTGCGGGCGCCGACACCTTCGTCGCCGGCTCGGCCATCTTCAATGCCAAGACCCCTTACCAGGACGTGATCGCGCAGATGCGCGCCAACGTCGCTGCGGCGCGGGGCTGAGGCATGAGCACGGTGGCCGTGTTGAACATCCGCCCGGCCACTGCCGCCGACGCGGGCCTGATCCTGCGCTTCATCCGTGAGCTGGCCATCTATGAGCGGGCCGAGCATTCGGTGCAGACCGACGAGATCGGCATCGCCGAAAGCCTGTTCGGTCCCGACGCAACTGCCCGCGCGCTGATCTGTGAAGCCGATGGCGAGGCCATCGGCTATGCGGTGTATTTCTACAACTACTCCACCTGGCTGGGCCGCAAGGGCATCTACCTGGAAGACCTGTATGTCAGCCCGCAGCAGCGAGGCGCGGGCGCTGGCAAGGCGCTGCTGAAATACATCGCGCGGCAGGCGGTCGCCGAAGGCTGCGGTCGCTTCGAATGGTCGGTGCTGGACTGGAACACGCCGGCCATCGAGTTCTACACCGCAGCGGGCGCGAAACCACAGGATGAGTGGACTGTATACCGGCTCGACGGCGACGCACTGAAGGCGTTTGCGGGAAGCCGGTAGCGCCAATCGTTGGCCGGCCAGCAGAAAGTCATCATCCCGCGTCGTGATTCCTTACGTAGGCAGGGCCGAGGGCGCAGGATGCGCAGAGCAGAGAACTCCTAGTTTTCAAGCTGGATTTTCCTGATTCCTTGGAAAGGCCGTCGGTGCCACTGTAGCGGCACACCGGCATGCAACTCATCAAACGGATGATTGTCGAATGCTGGTTTGCTGGACTATCAGGAGACGTGGCGTGAGGGAAATCACTTTCGAAGAAATGCGCAGCGTGTCCGGTGGCGCAGGTGTTTCTGCAGAAACCATCGGTTGCGCTGTTGGAGGCGCCCTCGGCTCACGAGGCGGCGCATTGGGGAGCGCCGCAGGCTGTATTGCGGGCGCTTACATTGCAAACAACTGGGGCAGCGGTGGCGGCATCAGGATCGGACCAGCACAGGCACTGGCAATCCTGACGATGGCCCGCTGATTCCCCGTCAGTCCAGTAACCACGACGTGTCCCGGCTGAAGAGCGCGTATGAACATCATCTGCTGTCTTCTTGTCGCCGCGTCGGTGTTGCTGGCATCCGCGGTGTTGTCGCCGATCGTCTCCGAGGGATCGCTCGTCTGGTATCTGGCTGCCGTTGCAGGCTTGGTCACTTTCCTGTGTCGCGCGATTCATCGGAGAACGGGTAACAAGAGGTAGCCCGAAATGTCGGGGTCGCCTCTCACACTGATCGTGGATGGCCGATGCCCCAGCGGTTGACCGGGCCTGAAGCAGGAAGGCCGCACTCCTGCGAGTGCGGCCCTGGAAGCTGTCGGAGGCTGATCCTGCCTCCATCCGTCGTCCCTGCTATGGCCTTCCATTCTCCGGGAGCTGAATGACACGCATGTGACATTCACTGCCGGCAAACGGTGCGTTGCTAGCCTGTGCCACCCCACACCGGAATCCCCGCATGACCGCACCGCGCTGGCGCCTGATCCTCAACGGCAAGTCCGCAGGCAATGACGAGCTGCGCGACGCGGTGCGCCATTGGCGGGAGCGGGGCGTGCAGCTGGAGGTACGTGTCACCTGGGAAGAAGGTGACGCCGAGCGTTACGTGGCTGAGGCCATCGACCAAGGGGTAGACGTGATCGTGGCGGCAGGCGGCGACGGCACGCTCAGTGCGGTGGCCGAAACGCTGGCCCACCGCGATGAATCCGCCGATGCCCTGCCTTCGCTGGCATTGGTCCCGATGGGCACGGCCAATGACTTCGCCACCTCGGCGAACCTTCCGACCGAGCCGGAGGCCGCGCTCGCGCTGATCGGGCAGACCACGGCACATGCCATCGATCTGCTGCGCGTGGATGCCGATGGCACGTCCTGGTGGTGCGCCAACCTGGCCAGTGGCGGTTTCGGCACGCAGGTCACCGTGGAAACCGATGCCGGCCTGAAGAAGATGCTCGGTGGCCTGGCCTACGTGATCACCGGCATCGCCAAGCTGGGGCGGATCGAGCCGATTACCGCGCGTCTGCACGGTCCGGACTTCGCCTGGGAAGGCGGCTTCATCGCGCTGGGGATCGGCAACGGCCGGCAGGCCGGTGGTGGCCAGCAGCTGTGCCCACAGGCACTGATCGATGACGGCCTGCTGGATGTCACCGTCGTACCCGAACTGGAGGGGGAGGTGGCGTCGACGCTGGGGCAGATGCTGACCGGTGGCAAGGAAGCGGCGCTGGAACGGGTGGCCACTCGCGTCCGGCTGCCCTGGCTGCAGCTCGAGTCGGCGCAGCCACTGACCCTGAACCTGGACGGTGAGCCGGTGCAGGCGCGGCGGTTCCGCATCGACTGCGTGGCTGGCCGGGTGCGCATGCATCTGCCGGCCGATTGCCCGCTGCTGGCCACGTAAGGTGGCTGCCACGCCTGGCGCTGCGGGGTTCCACTCCCGTCCAAGCTGCGATACAGTCAAGGGGTGTCCAGCCTGACGACCCCGCATACCCTTTCTTCCGCACGCCGTTGGTGGCGATGGTGGCCCGTTGCCGTCGTCCGCCCCCATAACGCTGTGTCCCGGAAGGAAAGTCGTCTTGAACTCGCACGCTCAGTTTCAGCTGCAGGCCGCTGAAGGCCACACCCACATTCCCGTTGTCCGCGAAGTGCTGTCCGACCTGGACACGCCGCTTTCGGTCTATCTGAAGCTCGCCGACGGCCCCAATACCTACCTGTTTGAATCCGTCGAAGGCGGCGAACGCTTTGGTCGTTACTCGATCATTGGCCTGCCGGCGCGCCGCGTGTATGCCTTCCATGGCCATACGCTGACCGTGCGCGAAGACGGCCAGGTGGTGGAAACCCGCGAGGTGGCCGACCCGTTTGCCGAAGTCGAGGCGCTGCGCAGCGCCCACTCGGTGCCGAAGCTGGAGGGCCTGCCGGGCTTCACCGGTGGCCTGGTCGGCTGGTTCGGTTTCGAGTGCATCGGCTATATCGAGCCGCGCCTGGCACCGCCGGCCGGCCGCGATGAACTGGGCACGCCGGACATCCTGCTGCTGCACTCCAACGAGCTGGCGGTATTCGACAATCTCAAGGGCCGCCTGTACCTGATCGTGCACGCGGACCCGCGCGTCCACGGTGCGTTCGAGCAGGCGCAGGCGCGCCTGGATGCGCTCACCGCAAAGCTGCGTGCACCGGGTGCCGGCTATCCCGCACCGCTCAACAGCGATGTGCTGGATGAATCCGATTTCGTCTCCGGTTTCACCCGCGATGGCTTCGTCGATGCGGTCCAGCGCAGCAAGGAATACATCCGCGCCGGCGACATCTTCCAGGTGGTGCTCAGCCAGCGCCTGAGCGTGCCGTTCAACGCACGCCCGGTGGACGTGTACCGCGCGCTGCGCGCATTGAACCCGTCGCCGTACATGTATTTCCTCGATGTCGGCGACCTGCAGGTGGTTGGCTCCTCGCCGGAAATCCTGGTGCGCCTGCAGGACGGCGAAGTCACCGTACGCCCGATCGCCGGCACGCGTCCGCGCGGCGCCACCGTCGAGCAGGACCTGGCACTGGAAGCCGAGCTGCTGGCCGATCCGAAAGAACGTGCCGAGCACCTGATGCTGATCGATCTCGGCCGCAACGATGCCGGTCGCGTATCAAAGGCCGGCACGGTGGAAGTGGGCGAGCAGTTCGTGATTGAACGCTACAGCCACGTCATGCACATCGTCAGCGAGGTGACCGGGCAGCTGCAGCCGGGCTTGAGCTATGCCGACGTGCTGCGCGCCACCTTCCCGGCCGGCACCGTCAGCGGCGCACCGAAGATCCGCGCGCTGGAAGTGATCCGCGAACTGGAGCCGATCAAGCGCAATGTGTACGCCGGCAGCATCGGCTACATCGGTTGGCACGGCGATGCCGATACCGCGATCGCGATCCGCACTGCGGTGATCAAGGACGGCCGCCTGTACGTGCAGGCCGGCGCCGGCATCGTCTACGACTCGGACCCGGACAAGGAATGGGACGAGACGATGAACAAGGGCCGCGCGCTGTTCCGCGCCGTCGCCCAGGCTGCCAAGGGCCTGTAAGGCACCCTGCGCCGTGGCCTGCGCTGCGGCACCTTCCGCTGTACCTGGCCCTCTCCCTGTGCGGCACCCACGTGTACGCCCACTCCCGATAAGCGACGGAACCCGACCATGTTGTGGATGATCGACAACTACGACAGCTTCACCTACAACCTCGTGCAGTACCTGCAGACGCTGGGTGCCGAGGTGAAGGTGGTGCGCAACGATGCAATGAGCGTGGATGAGATCGCCGCGCAGAAGCCCGAACGCATCGTCATCTCGCCCGGCCCGTGCACGCCCAACGAGGCGGGTGTGTCGCTGGAACTGATCCAGCGCCTCGGTCCGACCACGCCGATCCTTGGCGTGTGCCTGGGCCACCAGGGCATCGGCCAGGTCTACGGCGGCACGGTGATCCGCGCGGGCAACATCATGCACGGCAAGACTTCGCCGATCCGCCATGAAGGCAAGGGCGTCTTCGCCGGCCTGCCGGATCGCTACCAGGCCACCCGTTACCACTCGCTGGTGGTGGACAAGAACAGCCTGCCCGATGTGCTGGAAGTGACCGCCTGGACCGAGAACGACGACGGCTCGATCGAAGAGATCATGGGCCTGCGCCATCGCCACTTCCCGGTGGAAGGCGTGCAGTTCCACCCCGAATCCATCCTCACCGAACACGGCCACGCCCTGCTGCGCAATTTCCTGCAGCGACCGGCCGCCTGAGTCCAAGGAGCAATCCCGATGAGCTTCTCCCCCCAGGAAGCCCTGCACCGCACCATCGAGCACCGCGAGATCTTCTTCGACGAGATGGTCGACCTGATGCGGCAGATCATGCGTGGCGATGTTTCGCCGATGATGACGGCAGCCATCCTCACCGGCCTGCGCGTGAAGAAGGAGACCGTGGACGAAATCGCCGCGGCGGCCACCGTGATGCGTGAATTCGCCCGGCCGGTGCCGGTGGCCGATACCTCCAACCTGGTCGATATCGTCGGCACGGGGGGCGATGGTTCGCATACCTTCAACATCTCCACCTGCGCGATGTTCGTCGCGGCGGCTGCCGGCGCGCGCGTGGCCAAGCATGGCAACCGCAGCGTGTCGTCCAAGTCCGGCAGCGCCGACGCGCTGGAGGCGCTGGGCGCGGTGATCGAGCTGCAGCCGGAGCAGGTGGCCGCGGCCATCGAGCGGACCGGGATCGGTTTCATGTTCGCGCCGATCCACCACCCGTCGATGAAGGTGGTGGCGCCGGTGCGCCGCGAGATGGGCGTGCGCACCATCTTCAACATCCTCGGCCCGCTCACCAATCCGGCCAGCGCACCGTCGGTGCTGATGGGCGTGTTCCACCCCGATCTGGTGGGCATCCAGGCGCGCGTGCTTCGCGAGCTGGGCACCGAGCGCGCCATGGTGGTCTGGGGCCGCGACAACATGGACGAGATCTCGCTGGGCGCCGGCACCCTGGTCGGCGAATTGCGCGACGGCAAGGTGCGCGAGTACGAGATCCACCCGGAGGACTTCGGCATCGCCATGTCGGCCAGCCGCAACCTGCGCGTGGATGGCCCGGAGCAGTCCATTGCCCTGCTGCGCGCGGTGCTGGACAACGAGCCCGGCCCGGCGCTGGACATCGTCGCGCTCAATGCCGGCGCCGCGCTGTACGTGGCCGGCGTGGCCAGTGACATCGGTGACGGCCTGGCCCGTGCCCGCGCCGCCATCGCCAATGGCAGCGCCCGCCAGCGCCTGCAGCAGTATGTTGAGACCACCCGCGCGCTGGTTGCCTGAGCGCGTGGTTCAGCCTGACCCCGTCGATGGCCGATAATGGCCGTCCTCACCGCCCCCGCACCGAACCGAAGACGATGAGCGACATCCTGCAGACGATCCTGGCCCGCAAGGCCGAAGAAGTAGCCCAGCGCCGCGCCCAGCGCCCGCTCGAGGAGCTGCAGGCCGCCCTGGCCGGCGCCCCGCCGGTGCGTGGTTTCGTGCGTGCGCTGCAGGCCGCCGTGGCCAACGGCGACCCCGCGGTGATCGCCGAAGTGAAGAAGGCCAGCCCCTCCAAAGGCGTGATCCGCCCGGATTTCCGCCCGGCCGACATCGCGGTCAGCTACGAGTTCGGTGGTGCCAGCTGCCTGTCGGTGCTGACCGACGTGGATTTCTTCCAGGGCGCCGACGCCTACCTGCAGCAGGCCCGCGAGGCCTGCACGCTGCCGGTGCTGCGCAAGGACTTCGTGATCGATGCCTACCAGGTGTACGAGGCGCGCGTGCTGGGCGCTGACTGCATCCTGCTGATCGTGGCGGCGCTGGACGATACTCAGCTGGCCACGCTGTCGGAACTGGCACTGTCGCTGGGCATGGACGTGCTGGTGGAAGTGCACGACATCGACGAGCTGGAGCGTGCGCTGCAGGTGCCGGCGCCGATGATCGGCATCAACAACCGCAACCTGCGCACCTTCGAGGTCTCGCTGCAGACCACCCTGGACATGCGCCTGGCCGTGCCGCGCGACCGCCTGCTGGTGACCGAGAGCGGCATCCTCGGACCCCAGGACGTGGCGCTGATGCGTGACGCCGGCATCCACGCGTTCCTGGTCGGCGAGGCCTTCATGCGCGTGGAAGAGCCGGGCGAGGGCCTGCGTCAGCTATTCTTCGCGGCATGAAAACGCATTACCCGACGCCACGCGCGGATGCGCCGCTGGTGGTCTTCGACTTCGATCACACCCTGTACGACGGTGATTCGGGCACGCACCTGTTCGCCTCGCTGATCAAGCGCAACCCGTTGCGCATGCTCGCGGCGCTGCTGGTCACCCCGATTGCCGGGCCGATGGTGGCGATGCTGCCGACCCGCCGTGCCGGCATTTCGATCTACGTGTGGATCGGCAGCTTCGGCCTGCATCGTGCGCGCGAGTTCAACCGGGTGATCGACGCCTACGTGATCAGGAACGAGGCGCAGATGCGCGCCAAGCTGTTGCCGCAGGCGCTGGAGGTGTTCGCCGCGCACCGTGCAAAGGGGGATCGCGTGGTGGTGGCCACGGGCGCCCCGCCCGAACTGGCCCGCGCGATCCTGGCCTTCGTTGCGCACCAGGACGTGCCGGTCATCGGCACGGAGGTCGGGCCGCGCCTGGGAGGGGTGGGGCCGACCCGTCACTGCCACAACGAAGAGAAGATGCGCATGCTGCGTGAACGTGGCTATGGCGACATCGACATTGCCTACTCCGACAGCACTGCGGATCTGCCGCTGCTGCTGGCGGCGAAGGCGCCGGTAGTGGTCAACCCGAAGCCGGGCAAGGTGGCGTTCTTCCGCAGCGTACTGCCGGCGGGCACCCGCATCCTCAACTGGGGCTGCGTCGACCGCGGCGGCGACAAGGCCTGATCCACCGGGCCCGCCGGGCATGGCCCGGTGCTACCCCTTGCCGCCCGATGGCGCCGTGCCATTGCACGCCATCCCGCAGCGCGGGGCCATGCCCGGCGAATCCGCAAGCCGTCCGGTAGCGCCGGGCCATGCCCGGCGGGCGCGGGGCGGGGGCAGCGCGCCCGGTACCCCGTCACCGCGGGGCCGATCTGGAACAGGCTGATGCCCAGTACCAGCACGCCAACCGCGACCAGTACCCAGCGTTCCTTGACCTGCTTGACCAGGATCGCGGCCACCGGCGCGGCCATCATGCCGCCGATCAGCAGCCCGGCGACGATCTGCAGGTGCTGCACCCCCATCGACAGCAGGAAGGTGGCCGAGATGGTCAGGGTGACCACGAACTCGGCCGCGTTGACCGTGCCGATGGTGGTACGGGCCTGGCCGCCACGCGCCAGCAGGGTGGACGTGGCGATCGGGCCCCAGCCACCGCCGCCGCTGGCGTCCAGAAGGCCGGCAAAGAAGCCCAGAACCGGCACGCGGCGGATCTCGCCGCTGGGCATCCAGCGCCCGGCAGCACGGGCCAGGATGACGATGGCAAGCACCAACAGATACAGGTAGATCAACGGGCGAATGAAATCGCCGGGCAGTTGGGCGAGTACATAGGCACCGATCGCACCCCCGATCGCGCCGGGCAGCGCCAAGCGCACGAACAGGCGTTTATCGACATTGCCAGCCGCAAGATGCGACACACCGGAGGCGCCGGTGGTGAACACTTCGGCGGTGTGGATGCTGGCGCTGACCTGCGCCGGCGGCAATCCCATGCTCAGCATCACCGATGAGGAGACCAGGCCGAAGGCCATGCCCAGCGCTCCATCGACCAGCTGCGCACCGAGGCCGATGAGGATGAACCACCAGAATTCGCTGCTCAGTTCCATGCACCGAGCCTAGCGCGCGAAGGAGTGCGGACCAAGGTCCGCACCCACCGGGTGCTCAACGATCAACGGGTGCCGTAAAGCACCACGGTCTTGCCGCGGGCATGCAGCAGCCCGTCGGTCTGCAGCTTCTTCAGCACGCGGCCGGCCATCTCACGGGAGCAGCCGACCAGGCGCGCCAGTTCCTGCCGCGAAACGCGCAGCTGGCTGCCCTGCGGGTGGCTCATCGCCTCCGGCTCCTGGGCCAGATCGTGCAGGGTGCGCACGATGCGGTCGGTAACGTCCAGGAACGCCAGGCGGCTGGCCTTGCGGCTGGTGTCGAGCAGACGCTTGGAGATCTGCTGGCCCAGCGCGTACAGCAGGCGCGGGGCGTCGGCCGACAGCGGGCCAAGGAACAGCTGATGCAGGCGCTCGTAGCTGATCTCGGCCAGCTCGCAGGCGGTGCGGGTCCGCAGGATCACCTCGCGGCGGTCCGATTCCACGAACAGGCCCATCTCGCCGACGAACTCGCCGGCACCGAAGTAGCCCAGCACCAGCTCACGATCGTCATCTTCCTCGGCCATGATCGAAACCGAGCCGCTGATGACGTAATACAGGGTTCCCGCCGGGTCTCCTGGTCGGAAGACGTCGGTCCGGGTGGGATATCGCCGCCTGTGGCTGTGCGCCAGGAAACGATCGATTGTTGCGATATCCAGGGCCAGTGGACTGCTAGCTAGGCGCACGGTTGACACGATAGGGGCGCTCCCTCTGCGCATGAACGGATTCACGGGGTCGATAGCGGAGCTTAACCAGCGCAATTGTTAAGGGCAAACAGTGTGCCAGAACTCTTGCGTCTTCACGTTCCCCCCGGGGGCGGTTTGCCCCATAATTCACCCTTTCTCTTCTTACACAGGAATCGACCGCCGTGGTCAAGCCGTTGCCTCGCCTGAGGTTGCAGGGTTTCAACAACCTCACCAAGGCGCTGAGCTTCAACATCTATGACGTGTGTTACGCGCGCACCGAAGAGGAGCGTCAGCGTTACATTGAATACATCGATGAAGAGTACAACGCCGACAGGCTGACTCAAATCTTGACCGATGTCGCCGAGATCATCGGTGCCAACATCCTGAACGTGGCCCGCCAGGACTACGATCCGCAGGGTGCCTCGGTGACCATCCTGATCTCCGAAGAGCCGGTGATCGACAAGAAGCTGGCGGGCAAGGAGCTGATCTCCGACGCCGTGGTCGCGCACATGGACAAGAGCCACATCACCGTCCATACCTACCCGGAAACCCATCCGCAGGAAGGCATCGCGACGTTCCGCGCGGACATCGACGTGGCCACCTGTGGCGTCATTTCGCCGCTGAAGGCCCTGAACTACCTGATCGAGAGCCTGGAATCGGACATCGTGATCATGGACTACCGCGTCCGTGGCTTCACCCGCGATGTGAAGGGCAAGAAGCACTTCATCGATCACAAGATCAATTCGATCCAGAACTTCCTGGCCAAGAACATCAAGTCGCGTTACGAGATGTTCGACGTCAACGTCTACCAGGAGAACATCTTCCACACGAAGATGCACCTGAAGGACTTCGACCTGGATCAGTACCTGTTCGAGGAAAAGGCCAGGAACCTGTCGTTCAAGGAACGCATGAAGATCGAGGCGCTGCTCAAGCGCGAGATCGAAGAGCTGTTCCACGGTCGCAACCTGTCCGAGTAACACCCCTGTGCGATGCCGGCAGGCATCGTCACCCAGGCGGGACGACCCGCCCCGTGGAACCTGCGTGCTGCGCAATTCATAGTTCCACGGCGATGTACCGACCTACGGCCCGGTGTGAAGACACCGGGCCGTTTCGTTTTTCAACCACTAGGTAAGGACCCCCACCCATGCCCTGGATCTACCTGCTGCTGGCCGGCCTGTTCGAGATCGGCTTCGCGCTTGGAATGAAGTACTCCGAAGGCTTCAGCAAGCCACTGCCCACGGCCGCCACGGTCGTTTCCGCGCTGATCAGCCTGTACCTGATGAGCCAGGCCATGAAGAGCATTCCGGTCGGCACGGCCTATGCCATCTGGACCGGCATCGGGGCCATGGGCGTGGCAGTGCTGGGCATCTACCTGTTCAACGACAGTGCTTCACCGGCCCGCCTGGCCTGCGTGGGCCTGATCGTCGCCGGTGTGATCGGCCTGAAGCTGGTGTCGCCGAACTGAGCCGGCGCTGAGGCGTCCAATGCCGCGTTGCCGGCAGCGCCGGGCCATGCGCGGCGGCCGTTCAGAGGCGGTACGCGATGGTCTTCATCACCTTCGAGGCCAGCGCCATCGCCCCCGGAATCGGGAAGGGCAGGCGGCGGGCGCCGGCCTGCTCGGCATGGTCCGCATGCCGGGCCTCGTCCTGCTTCATCACTTCGATGACCGCGCGGCTGCGCAGGTCGGCGGCCGGGAGATCGACCAGATGCTCATCCAGGTGGGCCTCTACCTGGCGTTCGGTCTCGACGACAAAACCCAGGTTCCAGCCATCACCGCGCAGCCCGGCCAGGGTGCCGATGGTGTAACTGCCTGCGTACCAGAGCGGGTTGAACAGGCTCGGCCGGCTGTCCAGTTCGGCCAGGCGGGTGGCACACCACGCCAGGTGGTCGGTTTCCTCCTGCGCTGCCTCCAGCAGATGCTCGCGGGTGGCCGGGTCGCGGGCCACGGCGGCCTGGCCGAAATACAGGCCCTGCGCGCAGACCTCGCCGACGTGGTTGATCCGCATCAGCCCGGCCGCATGGCGGCGCTGGCGGGCGTCCATGCCCGGCTCGTCGGTGTCCACCGCCGGATAGGGGCGGCTGGCCGGCGGGTTGCCGAACACCGTGTCCAGGGCGCGCTGGGCTTCGGTCAGCAGGTGGTCCAGCGGGGTGGTCTGGCGGAGCACGGTCATGGCGATACGGTGGGGCGGGAGACCCGCCGATTCTCGCCCGCGCCCGCGCCCCTGCCAACCCGGGACAGGGGGCGGCTTGCGCCGGGGCCTGGACCTGCGTACAATCCCGCCTCTTGCGCTTCACCTTTCACAACGCGTGGCAGAGTTCCGGCGAGTCCTTCGCCGCAATGAGCCCGACCTAACCTAGAGTTCTTCATGAGCACTTTCACTGCCAAGAACGAGACCGTCCAGCGCGACTGGTACCTCGTCGACGCCGAGGGCAAGACCCTGGGCCGTCTCGCCACCGAGCTGGCCCGCCGTCTGCGTGGCAAGCACAAGCCGGTCTACACCCCGCACGTTGATACCGGCGACTACCTGGTCGTCATCAATGCAGAAAAGATTGCCGTCACCGGCAAGAAGCTGCAGGACAAGATGTATCACCGTTTCACCGGTTACATCGGCAACCTGAAGACCGAGTCCCTGGCCCAGGCGCTGGAGCGCCACCCGGAGCGCGTGATCGAGATCGCCGTGAAGGGCATGCTGCCGAAGGGCCCGCTGGGTCGCCAGATGTACCGCAAGCTCAAGGTCTACGCCGGCACTGAGCATCCGCACGCCGCACAGCAGCCGCAGGTTCTGGATATCTAATCATGGCTATCACTCAAAACTACGGCACTGGCCGCCGCAAGTCCTCCACCGCTCGCGTGTTCCTGCGCAAGGGTTCGGGCAACATCACCGTCAATGGCCGTCCGCTGGACGAGTTCTTCGGTCGTGAGACCGCGCGCATGATCGTGCGCCAGCCGCTCGAGCTGACCAAGAACACCGAAAGCTTCGACATCCTGGTCACCGCCACCGGCGGCGGCACCACCGGCCAGGCCGGTGCGATCCGTCTGGGCATCGCCCGTGCGCTGGTCGAGTATGACGAAACCCTGAAGTCCGAGCTGCGCAAGGCTGGCTTTATGACCCGTGACGCCCGTGAAGTCGAGCGTAAGAAGGTCGGTCTGCACAAGGCCCGTCGCGCCACCCAGTTCTCCAAGCGCTGATCCACTGCGCCTGGCTGGGCTCCTCCGGGAGCCCGCTGGTTGGAAAAAGCAAAAGCCCGGCTTTGGCCGGGCTTTTGCCGTTTCGGGGTTGTGCATTGGAGAGAGTGGGGTCAGGGCCCATTCCTGCGAACAACCCCGGGGTTCTCTCTGGAGGGGGGCCCCCTTGATGTTCAAGGGGGTGCGCCGACAGGCGCGGGGATAAGGTGGAATGCGCGACCAGATTAAACGCAGAAGGCCAGATCTTTCGATCTGGCCTTCTGCGTTTAATTTGGCTGCCCCGGATGGATTCGAACCACCGAATGCCTGAGTCAGAGTCAGGTGCCTTACCGCTTGGCGACGGGGCAATGTATCGTGTAACTATTTTCTCACTTTTCACGCTGAAAAACAACTTCAGCATGGTGGCTATGGGTGGACTCGAACCACCGACCCCAGCATTATGAGTGCTGTGCTCTAACCGGCTGAGCTACATAGCCTTGGTGAGCCCGCTATTCTGCGGATACGCCGTGGGACTGTCAACACATTTGTGCCGCGCTTGTCGCCTGACAGGTGGCGTGGGATAGTCCTGACCAGTAGATTTTTTTAGGAGTCCGCATCGTGATCGATCCGGACGGCTATCGACCGAACGTCGGCATCGTGCTGATGCGGCAGGACGGGCAGGTGTTCTGGGCACGACGCGTGCGCCGGGATGGCTGGCAGTTCCCGCAGGGTGGGATGAACACCGACGAGACGCCCGTCGAGGCCATGTATCGCGAACTGCAGGAAGAGACCGGCCTGCTGCCTGAGCACGTGGAAGTGCTGGGGGCAACGCCCGGCTGGCTGCGCTACAAGCTGCCGGCGCGGGCAGTCCGCCGCAATGAACGGCAGGTCTGCATCGGCCAGAAGCAGGTCTGGTTCCTGCTGCGCCTGACCGGTGACGAATCCCATGTGTGCCTGGACCATACCGATTCGCCGGAGTTCGATCACTGGCGCTGGGTGGATTTCTGGTATCCGGTGGAGCATGTGGTGATGTTCAAGCGCGGCGTCTACGCGCGCGCGCTGCGACACCTGGCGCCGCTGGCGCGCGGGGTGGCGGGGCAGGGCGTCACCGCCATGCCGAAGAGCGCAGCGGAAGCGTGGATGCCCGGCAATACCGCGGGCCACGACCGTCCGCGCAAGCGGCCGCGCAGCAGGGGCTACTGGCCAAAAAAGGCGCAGGAAGGACCGACGAGCTGACCGCCTGAACGGTATCGAGAATGGTTCAGGTCTCTGATTGACAACCATTCTCGTTTCCATTGGAATAGCGACCAGGCCGCTTCTGGCCTGTCAGCCCGGTTCCCGCCTGTGTACGTCTGCATCTGCAACGGAGTCACCGACCACCAGATCCGCGAAGCCGCCAGCCATGGCGTGACGTCGGTGGCCGAGCTGACCATGCGTACCGGATGCGGCGCTACCTGCGGGTCCTGTCTGGACATGGCCGGCGAGCTGCTGGCCAAGGCACGTGCCACCCACGATCTGCCGCTGCCGGTACTCGGTCTGGCCCAGGTCGCCTGACTGTTTTTTCCGCGGTGCGTTGATACCGCGCCTGCGCATCCTTCACGTGCGGCCGCACAGGCCAATGCGCACGATTCGCGTTCCTTCACGACCGCACGCAAGGCGGTAAAGTGCCTGCGTTTTCAGCGTGCAGGAGTATCCCCATGAAGGGCGACACCAAGGTCATCGAATTCCTCAACAAGGTCCTCTACAACGAGCTGACCGCGATCAACCAGTATTTCCTGCACGCCAAGATGCTGAAGAACTGGGGCATCAAGGAACTCGCCGAGCATGAGTACAAGGAATCGATCGACGAGATGAAGCATGCCGACATGCTCGCCGACCGCATCCTGTTCCTTGAAGGACTGCCGAACTTCCAGGCGCTGGGCAAGCTGCGCATCGGCGAGAACCCGACCGAGATCCTGCAGTGTGACCTCTCGCTCGAGCGTGATGGCGTGGTCACCCTGCGCGAGGCGGTGGCCTATGCCGATTCGGTCGGCGACTATGTGAGCCGCCAGCTGTTCGTGAAGATCCTCGATTCGGAGGAAGAGCATATCGACTGGCTGGAAACGCAGCTGGACCTGATCGAGCGCATCGGCGAACCGAAGTACCTGCTGAGCAAGCTCGAAGAGTGAGTCAGCCCGCCTGGCCGGCGCGATGCTGTGCCAGGTACCCGCCCAGCGCCACCCGTGCCCGGGCGAATTCGGCCACCAGCAGCGCAACCGCAACGGCGGGGCGCTGCAGACTGCCGGCGCGGGCCTCGTGCTCGATCCGCTGTGCGACCGCCGACAGCGACATCGCGCCGACATTCGCGCTGGAGGACTTCAGGCTGTGCGCGACTGCCTGCAGGCGCTGGCCATCGTGGTCCTGCGCCGCCTGCTGCAGCGCCTGCACCATCGCCGGTGCGTCTTCCAGGTACACCGATACGATCTGCGTGGCGGCATCACCGATGACCGCCTGCAGCTCGTCCAGCACGTTCCGGTCCAGAACCGGGTGGGCGACAGGTTCTGGACCGGCCTTCGCTGCCGCCGCCGGAGCTGCCGGCGTGGGGAGGGCTTTGGGGCCCCAGCGCAGCAGCAGCGCGTGCAGCGTGTCGCGCGCGATCGGTTTGGACAGGTAATCGTCCATGCCTGCTCGCAGGCAGCGTTCGCGATCACCGGCCATGGCATTGGCGGTCATGGCGATGATCGGCAGGCGCCGGCCTCCGGCTGCGATCTCTTCCTCGCGCCACTGGCGCGTCGCGGCGTAACCGTCCAGCACCGGCATCTGGCAGTCCATCAGCACCACGTCCACACCGCCTTCGCGCAGCGCGACCAGTGCCTGCTCGCCATCGGCGGCGTTGCGGACCTCGCACTGGAACACCCGCAGCAGGTGTTCGGCCACCATGCGGTTGACCGTGTTGTCCTCCACCAGCAGCACGCGTAGACCGAGCGCTGGCAGGGCAGCCGGTGCCTGGCCCTCTTCGGCGGCAGCCAGCCAGGCGGACGGGCGCGCGCTGGCGGTGGGCGTGGCAAGCAGGGCGTGCAGGGCGGCATCCTCGAAGGCGACCGGCAGCTGGCGATGGCGCGCCTGCGCGGGCAGCGGCTCGTCCTGCAGCCACAGCACCTGCAGCGTGTCGTCCTCACCGCGCGCAGCCAGCGCCTGCCGCAGACGGGTTCCGCCGCTGCGGCGCGCAGGCGCATCGATCAGCAGCCAGGCCGGCGCAGCGTGCCCGGGGCGGGGCACGGCTCGCAGCCGCTCGGCCAGCGCGTCCATCCCGTCGATGACCTGCACCTGCAGCTCGTGACGGGCGGCAATGCGTTCGATGCGCGCCTGCAGGTGGCTGTCGGCACTGAACAGCAGCAGGGTGGCCGGTGCGCGTGCCATCGCCGGCAGGTCGCCGGGAACTTTCAACAACGGAATCTCGAACCAGAAGCGGGCGCCCTGGCCGGGGGTCGACTGGACGCCGATGTGGCCGTGCATCAGGTCGATGATGCGTTTGCAGATGGCCAGGCCCAGGCCGGTGCCACCATAGATGCGGGTGGTCGACGCATCGGCCTGGCTGAAGGACTGGAACAGGCGTGCCTGCTGGGCCTCGTCGATGCCGATGCCGGTGTCGATCACTTCGAAGCGCAACTGGTGCTGGGCCGGACCTTCGCCCAGCCGTTGCACGCGCAGCTGCACCTGGCCGCGTGCCGTGAACTTGATGGCATTGGCCAGAAGGTTGCTCAGCACCTGCCGCAGGCGCACCGGATCGCCGCGCACGGGAAGGCGGACCGTCGGATCCAGTTGCAGCACCAGTGCCAGTCCCTTGGCGTCGGCAGCGCGCTGCATCAGCTGCACCACGGCGTCGAGCAGCTCGCGCAGATTGAAGCTGGTGATCTCCAGCTCCAGTGCCTGTGCTTCCAACCGCGAG
This sequence comes from Stenotrophomonas sp. STEN009, assembly GCF_056760395.1. NCBI lineage: Bacteria > Pseudomonadati > Pseudomonadota > Gammaproteobacteria > Lysobacterales > Lysobacteraceae > Stenotrophomonas > Stenotrophomonas sp. STEN009. The sequence continues at coordinate 141,187 of NZ_JBRRES010000003.1, forward strand.
TAATCGAGGATGTCGTCGACGATACGCAGCAGTTGCTGCGAGCTGGCCGATGCGGTGGCCAGCATCTGCCGCTGATCCTCGCCCAGCGGGCCACGCGCGATCAGCTCCAGCATCGGCAGGATGCCGTTGAGCGGCGTACGGATCTCGTGGCTCATCGTGGCCAGGAACTCGCCCTTGGCCAGCACCGCCGCCTCGGCCGCCTGCTTGGCCTGCAGCAACTGCTGTTCGAGCTGGCCCTGGCGCTCGGTGGTGCGGCGCAGCTGGTCGCGCTCGCTGGCCAGCGCGGCACGATCCCGTTGCAGTGCGGCCAGCGCCTGGCTGCGCGTGCGCAGGCGCAGCCCCGCCAGCAGCAGCGCGATGGCCGCCACGGCCAGGGCCACCAGCAGCACCGCCCACAGCGGCATGTCAGAGCACCGCGTTGTGGAAGTCGAAGTTCAGGTCGCTGCCGGCGGACTGCACCATGTTGCCCTGGATGTAGTCGACCCCTCCCACCCACATCGCGGCCGCTGCCTGCGGATCTTCGATCTGCTGCCCGATGATCTGCAGACCGGCGCCGTGCGCCCGCTCGATCGCCCTGCGCAGTTCTTCGCGCGTGCCTGGATTGGCGTGGCTGCTGGAGAAGCGCGCAGCCATGCGTACGAACGAAAGCGGCAGCTGGCCCAGCAGCGCGTCGGCATCGTTGCCGGGCTCGAACTGGCTCAGGCAGAAGCGCACGCCGGCCTGCGCCATGCGCTGACAGAACTGCTGCAGCGGCACGGTGTGGATCAGCGCATCGGGCAGGCGCACGTCGATGACCAGCGCGCTGCCTGGCAGGTCACGCTGCTGCAGCGACTCCAGCAGCCAGTCGGCGAAGGCGTCGCGCTGCAGGGTACGCAGCGACTGCGAGACGAACAGATTGAGCGGCTGGGTGGCATGCCGGTACAGATCCAGCAGGCCCAGCGCATGATCGAGCACCTGCTGGTCGAGGTCGGCGATGCGGCCGGCGGCTTCGGCGGCCGGAATCACCTGGCCGGCGGTCAGCACGGTGCCGTCGGCCTGGCGCAGCCGCAGCAGGACCTGGTACTGCGCGCTGCCTCCACCGGCGACGGCGACGATGGGTTGGTAAGCCAGTTCCAGCTGGCCTTCCAGCAGGGCCAGATGCTCCTGTTCGCTGATGGCCTGCCGATGCACGTGGCCGGCCACGCCGGCACTGAGCAGGCGTGCCTGCAGGGTCGTGCGCTCGACGGCTTCCAGCGCACTGGCGGCATCCTCGAAGCCGGGCGACAGCGGTGCATAGCCGACCACGCCACGCAGGTGCACCGATTCGTCATCGCGGATCACGAAGGCCCTCGCGGAGAGCTGCTCGCGCAGGGTGGCGGCCACGCTCTCCAGCCTGTCCTCATCGGCATCACGCGCCAGCAGCAGGAAACTGTTGTCGTTCAGGCGCGCCAGCAGGTGCGGATGGCCGGCTTCGGCCAAGCGCTGTCCGGCCTGCACCATCAGCCGTTCGAACGCAGCGTAGCCATAGCGCTCGCGCAGGCCCAGCGCGCTGGCCACCTCGATGAAGAACAGGCCGCCACGATCATGGTGGGCCAGGGCGGCATTGAGCTGCTGCAGCACATGATGGCGCGTCGGCAGGCCGGTTTCAGGATTGCTGGTGGCCGGCGTGCCGGAGGCGCCGGGCAAGGTTGCCGCCTGCGCGCGGGCACGGCGGATGCGGTTGGCGACCGCCGCGATCAGGTGCCGCGGCCGGATCGGCTTGCTCAGGTAGTCGTCGGCACCGCTGTCGAGCACTTCGAACTGGCGCTCCGGATCGGGATCGCCGCTGAGGAACACGATGGGCAGCAACTGCAGGCCAGGCTGCTGGCGAATCATCGCCGTCAGCCGCATGCCGTCCAGGCCGGGAAGGTGCAGGTCCATCAGGATCAGGTCAGGGCGATGGTCCTTGATCGATTGCTGGACGCCTTCGGCATCGCTGAGCACGATGGCCTGCATGCCGGCGCCGTGCAGCACGCTCTGCGCGAACAGGGCCTGCGCACGGTCGTCCTCGACGATCAGCACGCGGTAGGGTGAATCCGCCGGCGCCGGTGCCGGGTCGTGGTTGCCCGCCTCGGGCTGTGAGGTGACGCCCGGCAGCGGCGGCGGAGCACCGCCGGAGGCAGGCCCACTGTCAGCGACGCTGGACGGAACCGATGGGGAGGCACCCGCGTCCACCACCGCAGTGGCCCAGCGTTGCCAATGATCGGCCGGTGGCGTTTCAGCGCGACCCGGGCGGACGCCTGCGGGGGATTCAATTGCGGCCATGGAGGCTCCTGATGATCGCAGCCATTATGCGACACGCCCGGCGTTCATCTGGTGCGTGGCTGTTGCCGGTCAGTGCCGTTGCCGGCACGGGCAAGCCAACGCACGCCGCGCCACAGAGCGTGCCATGCCAGCCAGACCAGCAATGCGCCGGCCAGGCTGCATGCCAGCACCACGACCAGCGCGATCCAGGGGTGTGCCAGGGCCAATGCCAGGCCGCCAACCACCACGGTGTCTTCGGCGATCGAGGCGACCCAGTTGCTGGCCGGCTCCGGCGAGGTGTTGAGCAGGGCACGGGTGCCCGCCTTCAGGCCATGGCTGGCCAGGGCAACGCCGGCGCCGGCAGCGAGCGCACCGGTACCCAGCTGCCCATCCGGCGACAGGGTGGCGGCGGCGAGGAAGGCTCCGGCGGGGACCCGGGCAAGGGTCTGCACCAGGTCCCAGACCGAATCCACGCCGGGAATCTTGTCGGCAAAGAACTCGGTCACGGCCAGCGCCGCTGAGGTACCCAGCACCCACCACGACTCGGTCGCCTGCAGGGCGGGCGGCAGGTCGACCCAGCCGAGCAGGCCGGCCAGGCCGACACCGAAGACGGTGAGGTAGACACGGATGCCGGCCAGCCAGGCCAGCAGGATGCCGATCACGAACAGGTGGGCTTCGGTCATGGCGATGCTCCGATGGCGGAACTGTGCGAGGGGCCACACTATCGACGATGGCGTGCCTGAACGCCACAGACCTCGGTCGCCTCCAGCGCAGGAATCCTGCCGATCCTGTCATACACTAGCCCGTCGTTTGCCACACGGGCCGTGCCGGTGTCGCGCCCGCGATGCCACGGGATCTACCCATGACCAACCGTCCTCCCATGCGCGTGCAGGTCCGCCTGCCCGGCGCGTCACATCCGCCCGCGGACCGCCGTCGCCTGTGGGTGATTGGAGGCATCTGGCTGCTCAGCCTGGTGCTGGCCACGATCGGAGGCTGCTGGATGGGGGCGCCGCGTGGCGAGCAGGGACAACGGTTGCAGGCGGCCGAGAAGCGTGCCGAGAGCCTGCAGGCGCAGCTGACCGAACTGCGCCAGAAGCAGGCCACGCTGGAAGCCTCCGACCGCATCAGCCGCGCCGCCAACAACGAAGTGCAGTCCTCGCTCGCCGAGCGCGACGAAGAGATCGCCGGGTTGCGCGCGGACGTCGCCTTCTATGAGCGCCTGGTCGGTTCGACCAGCCAGCGCAAGGGCCTGAACACCCACTCGATCGAGTTCAGCCCGGAATCGGCCGGCACCTGGCAGTACACCGCCGTGCTGACCCAGAACCTCAACCGCGGGGCCATCAGCCAGGGGCAGATGCGTTTCACCGTGGAAGGCGTGAAGAACGGCAAGCTGGCCACGATCAGCTGGGATGATCTGCACCAGCGCAGCAAGGTGCCGGGACAGGACTACTCGTTCCGGTACTTCCAGCAGCTCACCGGCAGCGTGATGCTGCCGGCTGACTTCACTCCGCAACGCGTGCGGGTGACATTGGGGAGTGGTGCGGGGGGCGCCACCCAGGTATTCGACTGGAAACAGGCCGGCGCGCCGGCCAGCAAAGGGGAGTAGGCAGATGTTCGGAAACAGCAAATCCAACCGTGACGGCCAGCTGGTGGTGGATGCCCTGATCGGCAACCAGGTGGTGATCCGCGGTGATGTGGAGTTCAGTGGTGGCCTGTACGTGGAAGGTCGCATCCATGGCAAGGTGATCGCCGCCGAAGGCGCCAGCACCGCGACCCTGACGCTCGCCGAGCATGGCGTGATCGAAGGGGAGATCCGTGCCCAGGTGGTGGTCATCAGCGGCCGCCTGGAGGGGGATGTCCACGCCACCGAAAAGGTCGAACTGACCCCGAGCGCGCGGGTCAACGGCAATGTCCACTACGAGGTGGTGGAGATGAACGCCGGGGCCCAGCTGAATGGACGCCTGATCCATGCCAGCGCACCGCTGGCGGCCCTGCCTGCACCCGAAAGCGGGGATCCCGCCAGTGGCAAGGGCGACACCGCGGCTCGACGCAAGCTGGCCGAAGCGATGGCTTGAAAGCCACCGCCGGTGCCCCCATGCTGATGCCATGAGCACGCTAGTCTCCCTGCCCGGCGCCCCCACGGCGGCCGCGCCCGATTACCAGTCGCTGGAGCGGCCGCTGAACTTCACCGAAGCAGCGGCCTCCAAGGTCAAGTCGTTGATCCAGGAAGAGGGCAACCCCGATCTGGCGCTGCGTGTGTATATCGAGGGTGGCGGCTGTTCGGGCTTCCAGTACGGTTTCGAGTTCGACGAGAACCGTGCCGAGGACGATCTGGCGGTACAGACCAGCGGGGTGACCCTGCTGGTCGACCCGCTCAGCCTGCAGTACCTGATGGGGGCTGAAGTGGATTACACCGAGAGCCTGACCGGCGCGCAGTTCGTGATCCGCAATCCGAACGCGAAGACCACCTGCGGTTGCGGCAGCAGCTTCAGCATGTGATTGCAGGGCGCGGGGCCTGCGCTCCGCGCCAGGTGTGTCGAGCGGTCTCCACACCTCACAGCAGAATGCGCACAGCGCCGACCTTGCCACCCGCATCGAATGGCGGCAGGCTTGCTGGATGTCCAATATTCTTTCGCCGCTGTCCGGTTTCGCCTTCATTGGCGAACCGCTGGAGCGCGCCGATGCCCTGCGCGAAGATGCCGATGTGCTGGCACGCCTGTGGCCGGATGCGCGGGTTCTCGTGCTTGACCAGGACGGCAGTGCCTTCACCGGTGCTGATGACCAGCCACTGGCGCTGACCGGCGCCGACATCGGGGGCGGCCCCGGTGCCGCGATCTTCCTGGGTCTGCGGGGTGAGCAGGCCTGGTTCTCGGTGGAAGCGTCCGCGGTTGCCGTCACTGCGCCTGGCCGGCTCGACCTGCGCCAGGCGGCACTGCTGTGGCCGGTGGCCGATGCGACCGCTTTCAGCTACGCGCGCGGCATGTCCTACTGGCATTCGCGCACGCGCTTCTGCGGCGTCTGCGGGGGGGCGGTGGCCTTTGCCCGCGGTGGCTTCGTTGGCCGCTGCGGGCAGTGCGCGACCGAGCACTATCCCCGGGTGGACCCGGCGGTGATCGTCGCGGTGGAAAACCAGGGCCGGTTGCTGCTGGGGCGGCAGTCCAACTGGGCGCCGCGCCGCTATTCGGTACTGGCGGGTTTCGTCGAACCAGGCGAGACCTTCGAACAGACCGTGGTGCGGGAAGTGCACGAGGAGAGCCGGGTGCGCATCACTGCCTGCCAGTATCTCGGTTCGCAGCCCTGGCCGTTCCCGGGCGCGCTGATGGTGGGGTTCCGCGCGCAGGCGCAGGACGATGTGCCGACCGTGGATGGCGAACTGGAGGATGCGCGCTGGTTCAGTGCCGACGAGGTGGGCGCGGCGCTGGCACGTGATGTCGAAGATGATGGCCAGGGCATCCGCCTGTCGCCGCCGATCTCGATTTCGCGGGGGCTGATCGAGCACTGGTATCGCCAACAGCGGGCGTGAAGACCGCACCGGCCTGTCAGAACGGCGGCGACCATTGCCGCCACCTGAACACGGCCCGGGTTACAGTGCGGCAGACCGCTGATGGCGGCGTCGCGACGGGTAAGGTAGCGACGCCGAGCGCCTTGTTTCGTAGGGAGACCTGCCATGTTCACCACTCTGGCTGCCGTGCTGGTTGCACTGGCCCTGGGCCATGTCGCCCCGGCCGCTGCCGCCTCGCTGCGCCGCTTTGACAGCTTCCGGCGCTGGCTGGGCTGGCTGGATGCGCACGGCGGCAAGGCCTGGCAGGGCCCCATGGGCGTGGTGCTGGCGCTGCTGCCGCCGCTGGTGTTGATGGCGCTGCTGGCCTGGCTGCTGCGGGGCGTGCTGTTCGGGCTGCCCTCGTTGCTGCTGGGCGTGGCGGTTCTGGCCTGGTGCTGGGGGCCGCGCGACCTGGACCGTGACATCGAAGCGATCATCGATGCCGATGACGCACCGACCCGGCAGGCGGCCGTGCGCCATCTGCAGGCGGCCGGTGGCAGCCTGCGCGAGGATGTACCCTCGCTGGTGGAGGCGACCGTACTCAATGCGCTGCGCCGCTGGTTTGCGGTGCTGTTCTGGTTCCTGCTGCTGGGCCCGGTGGGCGCGCTGGGCTATCGCCTGCTGGCGCTGATGTCCGAAAGCCCGATGCGTGCACGCGTACCGGTGGAACCGCTGGCAGTGGCCCAGCGCCTGCTGGGCTGGATCGAATGGCCGGTGGCACAGTTGATGGCGTTCTCGATGGCACTGGTCGGCAACTTCGACACGGCGTGGAAGGCATGGCGGCAAGCGCATGGCGAGCGCCTGGTCGGAGGCATCGGATTCCTGGGTGCGGTGGCGCGGGCCAGCGTCAATGCCGAGCTGCGCGAGGACGCGCATGACTACACCGAGGCGGGCCTGCTGCCGGTCTGGCAACGTCTGCCCGACCTGCGCGATGCCATGAGTCTGGTGTGGCGGATGCTGCTGCTGTGGCTGGCGGTGCTGGCCGTGCTGGTGATCGCCGGCTGGGTGACGTAGCCGCTGGCCAGGCGCGTGCGGCCTGACCGCAGCACGCGTTGCGACGCGCCTGGACGCGAAGTGGGAATCTAGACCGGCGCCAGTGCGGTGAACGGTGCCCACGGCAGGTTGCGCAGCAGTGCGTAACCGGGCAGCAGCCACAGCCAGAACATGGGATTGGCCAGAATCCGCATCAGCGGATCAAGCACACGCGGCCGGATGCCGGCGATGTTCAGCAGCATCAGCAGCAGCAGGGGCAGGCTGATGACCAGCAGCGGGTTCATCGCCATCGCGCCGGCCAGATCGAAATGGACCAGCGAGTAAAGGCAGCGCGTGCTGCCGCAGCCGGGGCAATACAGGCCGGTGAGTGCGTACAGCGGGCAGCCCGGCAGGGGATTGCCGGCCACGTAGGGATTGACGTTGCGCAGCACCACGGCCGCGCCTGCGGCCAGGCCGGTGGAGGCCAGCAAGGGTGCCCAGCGGGCGAGCCGGGAAGGAAGAGCGGACACGATCAGGCGAAGACGGATCCGGCGCGGACGCCGCCGGATCCGTCCGCAGGCCTCAGTAGCTGGCGTTGCTCATCGCGCCGATGCCACCGAGCACGACGAAGAACAGCACGTACAGCACGACCATGATGACCCAGGCGATGGCCGACCAGATGGCCCACTTCTTGGCCTTGGCGGACGAGTCCTGTGCACCGGCGATATCGCCAGCGGCCAGCTTGCCGTTGACCTGTGCCGCATAGACGATCGACACGATGCCGACCGGCAGGCAGCAGAGCAGGGTGCTCAGGATCGCCCAGACCAGGTTGTTCGGGACCTGCGGAGTAGCGGTATTCATGATTCAAGCTCCTTGATGGGTGGTGGTGGATCAATGGTCGGAAAGAGCGCCCAGTGCGGCCAGGCCGCCGAAGAGCCCGAACCACAACAGCAACAGGACCGGCAGGGCCGCGGCCGAAGCCGCCGCCCACCAGCCCGCCTTGCGTGACGCGCTATAGGCTCCCGCCAGATCGCCGGCCGCGCGGCGGCCATCGACCTGGGCGGCATACACGATCGACACCACGCCCAACGGCAGGCAGCAGAACAGCGTCGTCAGGATCGCCCACACCAGATGGTTGGGGATGTAGACCGGACGGCCGAGTGGTGGCGGTTGATTCAACGTGAGACTCCATTCCTTGGTGGCCGACCGTTGTGAACGGGCCGGACCTCCCCCCTGTGGGTGCGTAATCTACCGCAACCTGCGTCGCATGTATGCGTTTTCAGCCCGGCAATGACGGGCATGGCGCTTGACGCTGGCGTATGTGGGGCGGGGGCCGGCTACGCGCGAACGGGGGGATTGCGTCAGGCGTGATCGCCGCGAAGGGCGCGGACCTGGGCTTCCAGTGCCGGCGCGTCGGTGCTGCGACCATCGATGGCAGGCGCCGCCACCACCTCGACGGTGGCGCGGAAGCGGCGCGGAACCCGCATGCGGCCAAGCCGGCTGTCGCGCCGGCTCCACATGCTCGACCACATCCCGCGCAGGGCCATCGGCACCACCGGCACCGGCCGGCGTTCGAGGATCTTCTCGACGCCGGACTTGAACGGCGCCATCTGCCCATCGCGGGTGAGTGCTCCCTCCGGGAAGATGCAGACCAGCTCACCCTCGGCCAGCGCCGCATCGATCTCCTCGAACGCGCGCTGCATCAAGGCCTCGTCCTCGCGGGCCCCGGCAATCGGGATGGCCTTGGCGGTGCGGAAGATCCAGCGCATCACCGGGATGTTGAAGATCCTGTAGTACATGACGAAGCGTACGGGGCGCGGAATCGTCGCCGACAGGATCAGTGCATCCATGTAGCTGACATGATTGCAGACGATCAGTGCTGCGCCTTCATCCGGCACATTGGCTTCGATGCCATGCGGGCGCAGCCGGTACAGGGTGCGCACCATCACCCAGCTCAGGAAGCGCATCAGGAATTCGGGGACGATGGTGAAGATGTAGATCGCCACCACGGCATTGGCGATCGCCAGCGCCAGGAACAGCTGCGGGATGCTCCAGTGCAGCAGTTCGCGCGCGGCCAGCGACAGCAGTGCGGCGGACACGATGAAACCGGAGTTCTGGATGTTCAACGCGGCGAACACGCGTGACATCTGCGCCTTCGGCGTGCGGCTCTGGATCAGGGCGAACAGCGGAACGACGAAGATGCCGGTGAACAGGCCGATTCCGACAAGGTCGATGACGATGCGCACACTGCCGGGCTGCTGCAGGAACTGGGTGATGCTCAGCCCCTGCACGGTGGCCTCACCGCTGCGGGCGAAGTACAGATCGAGCAGGAACGCGGTCATGCCGAACGCGCCCAGCGGCACCAGGCCGATCTCCACCGTGCGCGCCGACAGCCTCTCGCACAGCAGCGAGCCAACGCCGGTGCCGATGGAAAACAGCGCCAGTGCCAGCAGGTACAGCTTGGGTTCGCCGCCCAGGTTGGCCAGCGCATAATTCGGCAGCTGCGAGGTCAGCACGGTGCCGATGAACCAGAACCAGGACACGCCCAGGATCGCGTTGCGCACCGCCTTCTGCTGGCGTGCCATGCGCAGCACCACCAGCGACTCCGGCAATGGGTTCCAGTTGATCTTCAGGCCCGGGTCGCCGGCATCGACCTTGGGAATCATCCGCGCCGCGATGTTGCCGCAGACCGCCAGGGCGATGACCAGCGATGCCGCGAACACGGGCCCGTGGCTGCCGGCCAGCAGGAACACGGCGCCGCCGATGATCATCCCTGACAGGATCGAGATCGATGTGCCCATCTCCACCAGCCCGTTGCCACCGGTCAGCTCCTCGGGTTTGAGTACCGAGGGCAGCACCGAGTACTTCACTGGGCCGAACAGGGTCGACTGCATGCCGGTGCAGAACAGCGCCACCAGCAGGAACGGCAGGTTCTCGGTGAGGAAGCCGATCGCTGCCAGCGACATGATCACGATCTCCATCGTGGTGGTGATCACGATCAGCCGCGACTTCTCCAGTTTGTCGGCGATCTGCCCGGCCAATGCCGAGAACAGGAAATAGGGAAGAATGAAGATCGCTGGCGCCAGCGTGGTGTACAGCGAACGCTGCTCTTCGGACACGCCCAGGTAGAACAGCAGGCCGATGATGGCCTGCCGGTATACGTTGTCGTTGAAAGCGCCCAGCGCCTGCACGATGAAGAACGGCAGGAAGCGGCGCTGGCGCAGCAGGGCGAACTGGTTGTGACCGGACATGGAATCTCCTTGACCGGCGCAGCCTAGCATTCCTGCCCGCCGGCCGGGCCCGGATCCAGTGCTGCCGGGCGGCGGTCAGGTCAGGCTGCGTACGGCCTCGTTGGCGGCGGCACGCAGCTTCGGCAGCAGGCGCAGCACCAGCGCCATCTGGGTGCGGATCAACTGCAGCTTCGGTGGCATCACGTCCTCGATCTGCTCCAGCTCCGCAGCGACTGCGCGGTCGGCATCATTGTCATCCTCCGCGACCGCCTGCCGTGCGGCCAGCGCGCCGGCCAGCTGCTGCAGCGCCTTGCGTACCCGGTCGCCGGCGGCCAGTGCCAGCGGGTCGCCGGCGTAGCTGTCGACCTGGTCGCGGTGGGCACCCAGTGCCGACAGATGACCGAGCAGGGTGTTGGACAACGCCAGGAAGTGGAAGCCGGCATCCAGGTTGCGGCGTACATGGCCGGGCTCGCGCAGCATGTTCGACAGTGCAGTGGACAGCGCCGCATCGGCGTTGTGCATGTCGCGGCGGGCGATACGGTAGGCCAGGTCGTCGTGCATGCCACTGCGGTACTGGCCCAGCACCGCATCCAGGTAACGCGCGGCGGTATCCAGTACCCGTGACAGCACCCGATGCAGCTGGCGTCCCTGCCAGTCCGGCAGGATCAGGAAGGCGGCCGCCGCAGCGATCGCACAGCCCAGGATCGTATCCACCATGCGCGGCACGATCAGCACGAAGCCATCGCCGATCAGGTTGAAGCAGGTCAGCGCCATCACCGTGATCGCGGCCGAGGCCACCAGGTAGCGATCGGTGCGGGTGAAGAAGAACAGCAGCGCCGACAGCAAGGCGATCAGCAGCTGCACGTGCAGCTGTGGGAACAGCTGCAGCAGGGCCCAGGTCAATACCAGGCCGGCCAGGGTGCCGACGATGCGCTGTGCCAGGCGCTGGCGCGTGGCGCCGAAGTTCGGCCGGCACACGAAGACGATGGTCAACAGCACCCATGAACCGTTCTGGGCATTGAACAGGCGGATCGCCAGGAAGCCGGCGATCAGCGCCAGCGCCATGCGCAGGCCATGGCGGAACAGCACCGAGCCGGGCGTGAGTTGCTGGCGCAGCCGTACCCCCATCTCGCGCAGGGTGTGCGGGTTGCTGTCACGCAGGCGCGTGTCGACATTGTCCAGGCTGGCCTCGGAGCGTTCGGCGTCGAGCAGCCGGCGCTCGATGCTGCGCAGGTTGTGCACCAGCAGATCCAGCGAACCGAGCAGGCGCTGCCATTGCGGACGCTGCTGGTCGCGCAGGTAGGCCAGCGCGTCGGCGAGGTCGCGTCCGGCCTGCTGGTTGCTCTCGCCATACACGAACGGGCGGCGCAGGCGGATGGCTTCGCCCAGACGCGCGCAGGCCTGCCCCTGCAGGTCGAGCAGGCGCTGGCAGCGGTACAGCACGTCGCTGTGGAAGAACGCATCCACCAGTGCGCCATAGGGATAGTGCGAGGAGCTGGCGCGCTCGTGGAAATCCTGCGCCATGTAGTACAGGCGCAGGTACAGGCCGGAGTTGACCCCGGGCCGGCCGGAACGGCCGAAGCGCGCAAGGATCGCTGTCTTTGCTTCGTTCAGGGCTCCCACCACACGCCGGTTCTGTTCGGCCAGGTCCAGCTGGCGGCGCTGCAGGTCGGCCTCACGCACCGGCTCGAACAAGGCGGCTTTCAGCTGCAGGTAGCGGCCCAGTTCCTGGTAAAGACGGGCCACGCGTTCGCGCACCGGGCGGTTGGCGAACAGCGCGGTCCAGACGATGGACAGCAGGCCATACCAGACCGCACCGGCCAGCAGGTGGCTGACCGCATGCAACGCACGTGGCAGATCTCCGGCGCCGCCATGCTGTTCCAGCCCGATCATGGTGTAGATGGCCAGGGTGACCGTGGCCTGGGCGATGGAGGCGTAGCGTTCGCCCAGAGCGCCCAGCAGGGTCAGGCCGAAGGTGGACAGCGCCAGTGCGCCGATGAACAGCCACGGCCACGGGAACAGCGCGATCACCGAGGCGGCGGCGATGCAGAAGCACAGCAGCGACAGCAGCACCGCCTTGGTGCGGCCCCACCAGTTGTCGTCGGTTTCGGCGATCGCGCTGGCGATGATGCCAAGGAACGCCCCGGGCAGCGCGGGGAGCGCGTCCAGCTGCCAGCACACGGCCATCGCAGCCGACAGGGCGATGAACACGCGCAGGCCATAGCTGGCTTTCTCGTGTGCCCACAGGCGGCTGAGGCGGGAATGGGACGCGGACATGCAGGCTCGGGCGGCGGATTGCCTCCATTATGGCGGTGTGCGCGTGGGTGCGGTGTTCAATGTGCGGACCCACGGTCCGCACCCGCACAAGCCGGGTTACATCTCCCAGCGCACGCTCACCGCGAAGGTGCGCGGCAGGCCGACGCCCGCGTTCGACCAGTACCTGCGATTGGCCAGGTTCTCCACGCTGGCGCGCAGGGTGACCGGGTGCCCCGACGCCATCAGGCGGTAGCCCACACCGGCATTGACCAGGGTGTAGTGGGGCAGCTTCAGGGTATTGTCGGCGTCGTACCAGACATCGCCGTAGTAGCGCACGGCAGCATAGGTTTCCAGTCCATCGACCCACGGTAGCTGGTAGCTGGCATGCAGCACACCGCTCCAGCGCGCGGCGCCGACGGTGCGGTTGCCTTCCTGCGCGGCATTGTCGGGCGACAGCCTGTCGTAGGTCGGGTCCAGCCAGGTCACGCCGCCACCCACGGTCAGCGCATCGGTCAGGTGCAGGTCGGCGCTGGCTTCCACGCCTTCGTACAGGGTGATGCCATCCTGCACCAGGCGCAGGCCGGCGTCGGTGGGCTGGTCGATGTTGGCACCGCGTTCCAGGCGGAATGCGGCCACGTTCGCATTCCAGCGCGAGGCTTCCACCTTGGCGCCGACTTCGTACTGCTTGCTGATGGTCGGACCCAGCACATCACCGGCGTTGATGTAGGGGTTGCCCACGCGGCTGCCGGCTTCCAGCGATTCAATGTAGCTGGCGTACAGGGTCACGGCCTCGCTGGGCTTGAACATCACCGCATAGGTCGGGGTGACCGGGTAGGTGTGGTAACGGCCCTTGGTCTCGAAGTCGTTGTAGCGCCAGCCGGCCAGCACCGACCAGTCCCCGCCGAAGTCCACGGTATCGCTGGCGAATACGGCCTGCTGCACGGTTTCATCGCCGCGGGTCATCACCCGCGAACCCACCGCGTCGTGGCGGATGGCCGAACGCTGGTACAGGTTGGCGCGACCAATGGTGTTCCACTCGTAGGGGCGGTCCCAGCCCAGCCCGGTCTGGTGGCTGACGCCGGCCACCAGCTGGTGCTGCAGCGGGCCGGTGCGGAAGCCGCCCTGCACCAGCGCCTGCGCCAGTTTCCATTGGCTCTTGCCGCCCAGCTCATACACATTCACGTTGTAGTCGCCGTTCGGATCGTCGATGTAGGCGAAGATCTTGTTGACGTCGTTCCAGGAGGTGGTGACGCCGTAGCTCAGGCTGGCCTTCCAGCCGCTGTTGATCTGCCAGGTGAACGCCGTGGACAGCAGGCTGGAACGGGTATCGTAGTAGGTGCCCGGCACGCTGTTGTCGACGTCGCCGGCAATCGGCCGCGGCAGCGAGGTCATGCCGATGAAGTAGTACTGCGGCGACTCTTCGCTCAGGTCGCGGGACTGGAACACGCCGTCGAAGGTCCAGGTGAGCGCATCGCTCAGGCGCGCGTCCAGCGACAGCGCGCCGACCTTGCGGTCGACATGGCCGCCGTTGAAGGTTTCGCCCTTCTCCTGATACGCGTTGAAGCGATAGCCGAACATATCTTCGTTTCCGAAGCGGCCGCCAGCATCGACACCACCACTGATGATGGCCTGTTCGCGCCAGCCCAGCTGCGCCGAGAAGGCAGGGGTATCGGTCGGCTTCTTGGTGATGTAGTTGACGATGCCGCCGGGCGCGCCGAAGCCGTACAGGAAGCCGCCGGGGCCCTTCAGCAGGTCCACCTGTTCCATCACTTCCAGCGGCCATTCGGTGCCCCACGAGGACACCTGCAGACCGTTCACGCGGTAGCTGTCGTAGTTCAGATCGATGCCGCGGTTGCGGATGGGCGAGCTCCAGCCGCTGGCGTAGGCGCTTACCTGGGTGGCGACCGATGGATCGAACAGGAAGGCTTCGCCCAGCGATACGACCTGGCGCTGCTCGAGCTGTTCGCGGCCGACCGCAGTAATGGCGAACGGGGTATCGCGCAGGGCACGGTCACCCAGCGCGCCGGCTTCGGTGTGGGTGCGTTCGCCGACCACCTTGATGGCGTCCAGGTCGGTGGCGCTGCGGGCATCAGCCGGGGCTTGCGCATGGGCTGCGCAGGCGGTGGACAGGGCGGCGGCCAGCAGGGCCAGGCGCGGGGTGCGGAACGAAGGCATCGATCGGATTCCTCGGCGGACGGCCACAGGCCATCCACCCATGGTTGGGGGAAGAGGCAGTGGCTGGGATCACGCAGGCTGTCCGTGAACTGGGAGCGGGGCGCCGTAGGGGCGCAGGACCATGGCTGGTTGCGAATTGTTCTCTTTTCGTTACAGCGCGTCAAACCGTGAGCGTCGCCCGGGTGGTAGCGGCGCGCCGGGCGTGGCCCGGCGCTACCGAGGCTAGGCGCGCTGCGCGCGCTTGAGCAGTTTCGCCTCGCGCCTGCGCGCGCGCCGCGCCCGCCAACGCTCGGCCAGGCAGGAGAAGATCACGTACAGGGCCGGCGTGCTGAGCAGGGTCAGACTCTGCGAGAACAGCAGGCCACCGATCATCGCGATGCCCAGCGGCCGGCGCAGCTCCGACCCTTCGCCCAGGCCGATTGCCAGCGGAACCGCAGCCAGGATGGCCACCATCGTGGTCATCATGATCGGCCGGAAGCGGACGATGCTGGCCTCGCGTGCGGCCTCGCGCGGGGTCAGTCCGTGCTCGCGCTGCGCCACCAGCGCGAAGTCGATCATCATGATCGCGTTCTTCTTGACGATGCCGATCAGCAGCACCAGCGCGATCATCGAGATGACCGACAGCTCGGTGTTGGTACCGAACAGGGCCAGCAGCGCGCCTACGCCTGCCGCCGGCAGCGTGGACAGGATCGTCACCGGATGGATCAGGCTTTCGTACAGCATGCCCAGCACCAGGTACACGGTCAGGATCGCCGCCAATACCAGGATCAGCATGTCGCTGGGATCGGAATTGAAGCCAAAGCCCGCATCGTCGGCCAGGCGGATGTCGCCCGGCATGCGCATGCCGGCCACGGTCGCATCGATGATCGCCTTTGCCTCGCCCATGCTGACGCCGGGGGCGAGGTTGTAGCTCAGGTCCATCGTCGTGTACTGGTTCTCATGCGTGATCTGCGAAGGCGCCAGCCCCGGTACCTGGGTGGCCACCGCAGTGATCGGCACCATCTCGCCATTGCCTGCGCGCACATGGACCTCGTCCAGTGCGGTGGGGGTCGCCGTCTGCGAAGGCAGGGCATTGACCACGACGCTGTACTGGTTGATGTCCGAGTAGATCGTCGAGATCTGGCGCTGGCCGAATGCACCGTACAGCGCACCGTCGATGGCACCGACCGAGACGCCCAGTCGCGCGGCCTTGGCGCGGTCGATCACGATGTTCTGACGCAGGCCGGCGTTGTCCACGTCGGTGCCGACATCGCGCAGCTTGGGGTTCTTCTTCAGTTCCGCCTGCAGCTTCGGCAACCACTCCTGCAGCGCCGCCAGATCGTTGCCCTGCAGCGAGATGCGGTACTGCGCGCCCTGGCTGGAGCCGCCGCCGTCGTTGCTGGGCAGATCCTGGATGGCGCGCAGCCGCAGCTGCAGGTCGGGATAGCGGTCGGCCTTGGCGCTCAGTCGCGCCAGTGCGTGCGCGGTGGTCTCGCGGCGGCCTTCCTTGCGTGACTTCAGTTCGACATTGAACTGCGCGCTGGAACCCTGGCGGCCACTGCCCAGGCGCACGCCGACGGTCTTCACCGCCGGGTCGGCCATCAGCATGTCGGTGATGCGGCGCTGGCGGTTGACCATGTCCTCGAAGGACACGGTCGCGCTGGAGTTGGCGCGGCCCCAGATGAGCCCGGTGTCCTGTGGCGGGAAGGCGCCCTTCTTCACCGCGCCGAACAGGAAGACGGTCACGCCGATCAGGATCAGCGGCGTGAGCGAGAGCAGCAACGCGTGGCGCAGGGAGAAATCGAGGAACACCGTGTAGATGCGCAGCATGCGTTCGTGGCCGGCGTCCAGCCAGCGGCCCAGGCGCGAGGGTGCCGCGCGATGGTCGTGCGCACTGAGGAACCGGCTGCACAGCGCCGGCGTCAGCGTCAGCGAGACGATCATCGAGACCACGATCGCCGCCACCAGGGTGACGGTGAACTCACGGAAGAACGCGCCCATCATGCCGCTGGCGAACAGCAGCGGGATGAACACCGCAACCAGCGAGGCGGTAATCGAGACGATCGTGAAGCCGATCTCGCGTGCGCCTGTGAACGCCGCCTGCAGGCGCGGCATGCCTTCGTCGAGGTGGCGCATGATGTTCTCGATCACCACGATCGCATCGTCCACCACGAAGCCGATCGCGATCACCAGCGCCAGCAGGCTCAGGTTGTTCAGGGTGAAGCCCAGCGCATACATCACCAGTGCGGCGCCGGCCAGCGACAGCGGCACCGTCACGGCCGCGATCAGGGTCGGGGCGAGCCGGCGCAGGAACAGCGCCATGGTCAGCACCACCATCGCCAGGCTGATCAGCAGGGTGATCTGCACTTCGTGCAGCGACGAGCGGATCGTCGGCGTGCGGTCGAAGTATGGCGTCATCGTGGTGCCCGGCTGCAGGTAGTCACGCAGCGTCGGGATCTGCGCCTTCACCCGGTCGACGGTCTCCACGATGTTGGCGCCGGCGCGGGTGAACACATACATGACCACCGCGGGCTTGTGGTCGAACCATGCCGCCTGGTAGGCGTCCTGCTGGCCGTCGTAGACGTTGGCGACGTCCTTCAGGCGGATCACCCGGCCGTCGCCTTCGGTCTTCACCACCAGGTTGGCGAAGTCCGCAGCGCGGGCCACCGAATCGTTGGTGATGATCGCGGTGGTGGAGTTGCCATCGCTGAGAAAGCCGGTCGGCGAGGTCACATTGGCCGCGCGCACCGCGTTGCGCAGGTCGTCGGCGGTCAGGCCCAGCGCGTTCATCAGCCGCAGGTTCACGTCCACGCGCACTGCCGGCGTCGACGCGCCGGCGATGTCCACGGAGGCCACGCCGCTGATCTGGCGGATGCGCTGGGCCAGCAGCGAGTCGGCCACGTTGTACAGCTCATCGGCCGACTGCGTCTGCGAGGTCAGTGCGATGGCGATCACCGGGTCGTCGTTCGGATTCGCCTTCTGGTACATCGGCGAGCCCATGCCCGAGGGCAGATCGGCCTGCGCGGAATTGATCGCGGTCTGCACGTCCAGCGCCGCCGAATCGATGTCACGGTCGCTCTGGAAGATCATGAACACCAGCGAGCTGCCTTCCGAGCTCGACGAGCGCATGCGGTCGATGCCCGGCAGCTGGCCCAGATGACGCTCCAGTGGTGCGGTGACCGTGGAGGCCATCGTCGCCGCGTCGGCACCGGCCTGGCTGGCGTGCACGAAGATCACCGGAATCTGGATGTTCGGCAGTGCCGAAACACCCAGCCTCAGGTAGCAGATCAGGCCCACCATGAACAGGCCGATGGCCAGCAGGGCGGTACCGATCGGGCGGCGGATGAAGGGGCCGGACAGGTTCATCGCGCGGCCCCCCGCAGCAGCGGGGCAGGGGTCATGCCTGCGGCTCCTGCAGCGTGCCCTCGCGCAGTGCGCGTTGCTCGCGGCGGCGCGCCAGCCACTCGGAGAAGCGCTCCATGTACAGGTAGATCACCGGCGTGGTGTACAGCGTCACCAGCTGCGAGAGCAGCAGGCCGCCGACGATGGCGATGCCCAGCGGACGGCGCAGTTCCGAGCCGATGCCGGTACCCAGCGCGAGTGGCAGCGCGCCGAGCATGGCCGCAGCCGTGGTCATCATGATCGGGCGGAAGCGCAGCAGGCAGGCGCGGCGGATCGCTTCATGCGCGTTGGCACCAGCGCGGCGTGCTTCGATCGCGAAGTCCACCATCATGATGCCGTTCTTCTTGACGATGCCGATCAGCAGCACGATGCCGACGATGCCGTCCACCGACAGGCTCAGGCCACACAGCATCAGCGCCAGCAGCGCGCCGACGCCTGCCGGCGGCAGGGTCGAGATGATCGTGATCGGATGGATGTAGCTCTCGTACAGCACGCCCAGCACGATGTAGATGACCACCAGCGAGGCCAGCAGCAGCCACACCACATCGGTCTGGCTGCCGGTGAACTCGGCGGCCTTGCCGATGAACTCGGCATGCAGGTGCGCCGGCATGTCCAGACTGTCCTTGGTCTCCTGGATCGCGCGTACCGCTTCGGACAGCGAATAGCCCGGCGCGACGTTGAACGAGACGGTCACGGCCGGCAGCTGCTGCTGGTGGCTGACCACCAGCGGCGCGCTGGTCACCTGGCCTTCGGCCAGCGCCGACAACGGAATGATGCTGCCGGCACCGACCGTGATGCCGGTGTTCTGCGCGCCGATGCCGGTGGCCGTGGAGGAGTTGGAGGAGGTGACCTGGCCGAAGCTGGTGGCGTTGGTGCCGGTCAGCGCGCCAGCACCGTTGGAGGCCACCGCCAGCTGCTCCATCAACGCGGTGCTGGTGCGGAACTCCGGTGCCACTTCCAGCACCACGCGGTACTGGTTGAGCTCGGTGAAGATGGTTGAGATCTGGCGCTGGCCGAACGCATCGTAGAGCGTGTCGTCGATGGTCTGCATCGGCACGCCCAGCACGCTGGCCTTGTCACGATCGATCGTCAGCTGCAGGGCACGGCCCTGGTTGGACAGGTTGTTGTCCACGTCGGCCAGCTCCGGCCGCTGGCGCAGGGCCTCGGTCAGGCGCGTGGCCTGGGTGGCGACGGTGGCCGCGTCCACGTCCGACAGGGAGTACTGGTACTCGGTCGCGGCCACGCGGGTGTCGAGGGTGACGTCCTGCACCGGCTTCAGATACAACGCTACGCCGGGAATCCCGGCGACGGCCTCCTGCAGGCGCGGCAGGATCCGGTCCAGCCCATCACGCTGGCTGCGCTCCTTCAGCACGATCGACAACTGGCCCTGGTTGAGCGTGGGGTTCATGCTGCCAGCGCCGATGAAAGCCGACACGCCAGTCACATCCGGATCCTTGCGCAGCGCTTCGGCCACCTGCCTGGTGCGCTGCTCCATCTGCGGGAACGCGATGTTCTGGTCGGCCTGCACCACGCCGGTGATCAGGCCGGTGTCCTGCTCGGGCAGCAGGCCCTTGGGAATCAGCACGTACAGCAGAACGGTCAGCACAAGGGCGCCGCCGGCCACGGCCAGGGTCAGGCGCTGGTGGTCCAGCACCCAGTCCAGGCTGCGCTCATACAGGCCGACGGTGCGGCTCCACACGGTCTGCTTGCCGGCCGCGTGCGCACGTTCATGCGCGTCCTCGCCTTCCGGCAGCGCGTCGGGCTTGAGCAGGTAGGCGCACATCATCGGGGTGAGCGTCAGCGAGATCAGCATCGACAGCACGACCGCGATGCTCAGCACCCAGGCGAACTCATGGAACAGGCGGCCGGTGACGCCGGGCATCAGCAGCAGCGGCAGGAACACTGCCACCAGCGATACCGTCAGCGACAGCACGGTGAAGCCGATCTGGCGCGCACCGATCTCGGCCGCTTCCTTGCCGCTCTTGCCCTGCTCGATGTAACGGACGATGTTCTCGATCATGACGATGGCATCGTCGACAACGAAGCCGGTGGCGACCACCAGTGCCATCAGCGAAAGGTTGTCCAGCGACATGCCGGTGAACGCCATCACCGCGAACGTGCCGGCCAGCGACAACGGTACCGCCACCGAAGGAATGATCGTGGCCCACAGGCGGCGCAGGAACACGAAGATCACCGCCACGACCAGGCCGATGGTCAGTACCAGGGTGAACTGCACTTCGTGCACGGAGGCGCGGATGGTCTCGGTACGGTCGTTGAAGATCTCCAGATGCACGTCGGCCGGCAGCACGCCCTGCAACTGCGGCAGGATCGCGCGGATGCGCTCGACGGTCTGCACGATGTTGGCGCCCGGCTGGCGGCGCACTTCGAGAAGGACAGCCGGCTTGCCGTCGGCCCATGCGGCCAGCTGGTCGTTCTCCACGCCGTCCACCACCGCGGCCACGTCCGACAGCCGCACCGGGCGGCCGTTCTTGTAGCTGATGATGGTGTCGCGGTATTCGGCGGCACTGGACAGCTGGTCATTGGTGCCGATGCTGTAGGACTGCGTCTTGCCGTTCAGCGAGCCCTTCGGCGCATTGACGTTGGCCTGGGTGAGCGCGCTGCGCAGTTCTTCCAGGGTCAGGCCCATGTTCGACAGCTGCGCCGGATTGACCTGGATGCGCACCGCCGGGCGGACATTGCCGGCGATCGACACCAGGCCCACGCCCTGCACCTGCGACAGGCGCTGGGCCAGGATCGAATCGGCGTAGTTGTTGACCTCCCGCAGCGGGCGCGTGTCCGAGGTGAGCTTCAGGGTGACGATGGCCGCATCGGCGGGGTTCACCCGGTTGTAGACCGGCTGGTAGGGCAGCGACGAGGGCAGGGTGGCCTGGCGGATCGCCGCCTGCACGTCCTGCGCGGCGATATCGATGTCGCGGTCCATCGAGAACTGCAGGATGATCGTCGACAGCCCGGCCGACGAATCGGACGTCATCAGGTCCAGGCCGGAGATCTGGCCGAACTGCCGCTCCAGCGGGGTGGTGACCAGCGAGGCCATCGTGGTGGCATTGGCACCCGGGTACTGGGTGGTGACCACCAGGCTGGGCGCATCGATTTCCGGCAGTGCCGACACCGGCAGCTTGCGATAACCGAGAATGCCCAGCAGCAACAGGCCCGCCATCAGCAGCGAGGTGGCGATCGGGCGGCGGATGAAGATCGTCGAAAAGCCCACGGACTGATCCTTGCTGGCGCTTCAATGGCAGCGCCGGCGTCGATGCCGGCGCGAAAGGAATCGGTGGCCTGCGCTCAGCGCGGGCCACCACCGCGGCGGCCAGCGCCGCCCCACATAGGTTGGGGCGGCGGAAAATAGGGCGCCGGTGGTGGAAGCCGGGGGTCACCCGGCG